>VGCX01000022.1 GCA_016869935.1 Alphaproteobacteria bacterium | reverse complement strand
GAATTTTTATCCAACAATCCATCAGAAAACTTTGAACAAGACGGTATTTTTGTATCACAAAAAGCATTTCATGATCTTGTTGCACCCTTTGTTGAAAAAACCATCAACCTATGCAAAAAAGCATTAGGGGATGCAAACATTTCTGACCTTTCAACCATTCAATCTATTATCTTGGTTGGTGGCTCAACAAGACTTCCTTTCGTTCGACAGGTTCTTAAAAATTTTTTTAAAAAAGATCTTTTATGCTCTATTAATCCAGATGAGGTTGTAGCAGAGGGAGCAGCCCTCCAAGCAGAGGCTTTAGTAAAAGGATCTTCCCATTTAATTTTAGATGTAACACCTCTTTCTTTAGGAATTGAAATGTTAGGGGGCCTTGTTGAAAAAATTATTCCACGCAATACGGCAATTCCTTGTTCTGTTGCCCAAGAATTCACAACAAGCCAAGACAACCAAACAGCCTTAATTATTCAAGTATTACAAGGGGAAAGAGAGCAAAGCAAAGACTGTCTTGCTTTGGGACAATTTGAATTAAAAGGTCTGCCACCACGTCCTGCGGGTATGATGCGTGTTCAAATTACCTTTTCTTTAGATGCTGATGGTATTTTAACCGTAGAAGCACGGGAAAAAAGCCAAGAAATTTATCAGATGATCGAGATTAATCCTTTTAATGACCTTAACGAACAAAAGACGATGGAAATTTTAAAAGAAAGTTTTTCTCATGCGGCAGAAGATGTAAAAGAACGCTTATTAAAATCTGCCCAACTTGAAGCCCAACAAATTTTGTATCTTGTAGATAGAGCCCTTCAGACAGATAAGAATCTTTTGTCTGAATCTGAGCTAAAGAAAATTTTAGAGATTTATGATTCTTTAGAAACAATCTCTCGTTCTCAAAACAGAGAAGCGATTCTATCAGGAATCGTCCAACTTAAGAAAGAAACGCAAGAATTTGCCGAACGACGTATTTCTTCCTCAATTCAAAAAGCTTTAGTTGAGAAAAATATTTCTAAAATTTAGTCTTATCTATAAAGCCGTAGTTCTACGAGACCCTAATATTTTTTCGTATTCGTGAAAATCTTTTAAGGGCTTTCTTGCAACGCCTGTTTCCATCGCAGCTTTTGCAACAACAGAAGAAATAACTGTCATAAGTCTTGGGTCAAAGGGCGTTGGAATAATATATTCAGGACCATAAGAGTGATTTTTCCCGTCATACGCGAGGCGAACATCTTCATGAATTTCCGCCCGAGCTAAATGAGCCAATGCCTCTGCAGCGGCAATTTTCATAGCATCGTTAATTTCTGTAGCCCTCACATCAAGAGCGCCTCGAAAAATATAGGGAAAACAAAGCGCATTATTTATCTGATTAGGATAGTCAGATCGCCCTGTTGCAATAATCGCATCTTGACGCACCTCAAGCACATGTTCTGGTGTTATTTCGGGATCAGGATTGGCCATAGCAAAAACAACAGGTTTTGAAGCCATCGATTGGATCATTTCTTTTGTAAAAGCCCCCTTAGAAGAAAGCCCTATAATAACATCCACGCCCTTTACAGCTTCTTGAAGTGTACGATTTAAAGTTTCAGTAGCATGGGATTCTTTCCAAAGATTAAGGTCTTCGCGTCCTTTATAAATAACACCCGTTCTATCAACCATCGTAAGGTTCGTCTGAGGGACCCCAATTGCTCTAATAAGATTCGCACAAGCAATCGCCGCAGCTCCAGCACCATTTATAACAATTTTTACCTCTTGAATCTTACGTTCTGTCAGATGCAAAGCATTAATAAGCCCAGCGACAACACAAATGGCTGTTCCGTGCTGATCATCATGAAAAACAGGAATCTTTAGCTTTTGCTTTAGTTTTTCTTCAATTAAAAAACACTCAGGGGCCTTAATATCCTCTAAATTAATCCCTCCAAACGTTGGAGAAATAGCTTCAACGGTATCAACAAAACGATCAACATTTTCCGTATCCACCTCAATATCAATACCGTCAATATCTGCAAATCGTTTAAATAAAACTGCCTTTCCTTCCATCACTGGTTTTGACGCAAGGCTTCCAAGGTTACCAAGTCCTAAAACAGCGGTTCCGTTTGAGATCACGGCAACTAAATTGCCTTTGGCCGTATAATCGTAGGCCATTTCAGGATTATCTTGAATACGCAAACAAGGAACAGCAACGCCCGGTGAGTACGCAAGAGATAAATCGCGCTGTGTCGCAAGAGGTTTTGTTGGGCTAATTTGCAATTTGCCAGGCTTCCCTGAGGCATGGAATTCTAAAGCGTGATGATCTTCAATCTTAATGCGCATTCAATTTTATCCTTTAACTTTCTTTGTAGGCGTACTATAACGTAAATAAATTCTTTATGGCTAGAATGAATTTATGATACGTTAGTAGTCAAATAAGTATAGAGTTTTTATGGATATTATCGATTTATTTTTTATTGTCCTAACAGGAATTATTGCCTATCGCCTTTATACAGCGCTGGGACAGCGTGATGAAGGGCAACAACCTCCAAGGCCTTCTAAAAATTTTTCTGAGGAGTGGCGGAAAAGATCCGCGCCATCGACTCAGGAAGAAAAAAAAGAATCTCCGCTTATCACGACACTAAAGCAGATTCAACATGCAGATAAAACATTTACCCAAGAGCGATTTTTGCAAGGGGCAGAAAAAGCCTTTGAGCTTATCATTATAAGCTTCATCAAGGGTGACAAAGAACGATTAAAATATCTTGTAAGTTCAGCGCTTCTTAAAAAATTCTCAAAAACCATTGATCAGCGCCAGAAAGAAGAAACAACCGCAGAGCTTGCGTTTTTTAGAGTCACAAGAACTGAGATTAAATCCATGGAAATTAAAAACAATATCACCTTAATTGAGGTCAATTTTGGGTCAGAGCAGACACAACTTTTGAAAAACAAAGAAGGAAAAATCTTAGAGGGCGATCCTGATCATATAGATCAAATTGAAGAAATATGGACGTTTGAAAGGCCCCTTTCTTCCAAAGAACCCACCTGGGTTTTAACAGAGACGGCTTCTGCGGCTTAAGGCATGATTCGTTTTTTTGTATTACTTTGTGTTCTCGGCATTTTAACCAGCTGCAAAATGGGCGTTAAAACGCCTGAATCCCTTTGCATTGAACCTGTTAACTTTACTCAAATTTCTGGATGGAATGCGGACGATTTAAGACCTGCCTTTGTGGCATTTAAAAATTCTTGTCAGGCTCTTAAAAAACAGGAGCGTGGCAAGCGTATGGGTCTTTCTATGTCTTTCGGCATTTGGCATGATATTTGTGAGCGAGCCCAAAAAGTTACAACACAAGACGAAAAGGCTGTTCGCCAGTTTTTTGAAGAAAATTTCACACCTTACCGTGCTTATGATCAGGATAAAAATCAAATAGGCCTTTATACGGGATATTATGAAAGTTCACTCAAAGGATCTCTCTGTCCTTCAGAAAAATATGCCTACCCGCTTTATAAAAGACCCCCAGACCTTACAAAACAAGGGAATCAATACGGCAAAAAAGGGGCTTTTTCCTTTGGCCCGCATCATGATCGCCGTTCTATTGATGAAGGAGCGTTAAAAGAAAAAGATTTGGAGTTGATCTGGGTAGATTGCCCAGTTGATGCTTTTTTCCTTCACATTCAAGGATCAGGCCGCGTTCAATTGGAAGATGGTCGATTCATAAAGGTTGGGTACGATGGCGCCAATGGCCATCCCTATACCCCTATAGGACGGATTTTAATCGATCAAGGACATGTTGAAAAAGAAAAGATGTCTATGCAGGCTATTCGAGATTGGATAAAAAAATATCCCGACAAAGGAAGAGACCTTATGAATCAAAATGCGTCTTATGTGTTCTTTAAAATTCTAGATAAGATTGGAGCTATTGGGGCACAAGGCGTTCCAGTTTTAACAGGACGAAGTCTTGCTGTCGACAGACGATATATCCCTTACGGAGTCCCTGTATGGCTTGATGCAAGTCATCCAGATAATGCTATTAATCTCCAGCGTCTTTTAATTGCACAAGATACGGGAGGCGCTATAAAAGGTCCCCTTCGAGGAGATGTTTTCTGGGGATTTGGAGATATGGCCGCTCAAATAGCGGGTCAAATGAAATCAAAAGGAAAGTCTTATTTACTTTTACCAAAGAAAATTCCCTTTGAGGGATGCTATAAAGGATAATTCATGGGAAGGCGTTTTCTAACAGAAGATGAAAAAAAACTGTGGGAAGAAGTCAATAAAACAATAACACCCTTAAAAACAGACAAAAAAATACTTCCCCCCAGTGAGACCAAAGCAAAAAGAGAAAAAGTTTTTCTTTCTGCATCAGGGGCTCCCACCAATCAAATTTTTAACTCTCCAGGTCCATTGACTAGTCCCAAGGAAGACCTTATTGCCCTTGATCGCAAAACAAAAAGAAAAATTCGCAGCTCTGCCCTCAAAATAGAAGGGCGCTTAGATCTACACGGCCTTACGCAAAATCAAGCCTATGATCGCTTAGTAAGATTTATGACAGTCGCTGTCCAAAAAAGATATAAACTTATTTTGGTAATAACGGGAAAAGGCGTTAGCAAAAAAGAAAATTCTTCAACGGATGAACCTTATGGTGTTTTAAGAAAAAACGTTCCTTTTTGGCTTTCGAACAAACAAATTTTTCCTTTTGTTCAGTCCGTTAGCGTCGCCAATATTCAAGATGGCGGAGAGGGGGCACTTTATGTCTTTTTAAAGACATAAATTTTCTTTACAGGGACTTTTTCTTTTTACATAATTAGAAAAAATTAAGGAGAATTTACCAGTGTCCAAAAAAGCTTTGCTCGTTATTTTTGCTCTATTCGTTGTTGGCGGCAGTATTTTTTATTTTAACAAGAAATCAACAAATAGCTGCGCTATTCCTAAAGAAGTTCAGCTCATCAAAAAGATCCCTGTTGCAGAAGCCCGAGAAAAGCTTGATAAAGTCTATGAAGGTATTTCAGGCTTTGGCATTTCAGACAAGGAAGTAAAATTCATTAAAAAAGCTGGCGGTGCTGCGACTTATGGGGAAATTAAATTTGAATCTGCCCAAAAACTATTGGATTATTTAAAACCAACAAAAGATGATGTATTCTATGATTTAGGATCTGGGGTTGGTAAATTCGTTCTCCAAGCCTATCTTACAACCGACGTTAAAAAAAGTGTCGGGATTGAACTCTCAGGAACACGGTATGAATTAGCCGTAAAAGCTTTAAAGGCGACAGCAGAAAATGATCTTTTTGATCCCAATCGTGAAGCAAAGTTTTTAAATGAAAATATTATTACAGCTGACTTTAGCGATGCCACAATCGTCTTCACATGTTCAACCTGTTATTCCGAAGAGCTTATGGAAAAAATCGCTGAAAAGCTTATTAAATTAAAGCCCGGAACAAAAATAGCATCCCTGAAAGAATTTAAGTCAGGACGCTTGAAAAAAATAGAGACTCTCAAGCTTCCTATGACATGGTCAGAGGAATCTTCTGTGTATATTTATATTGTTGAGGAAGAGGCTCAAAAAGCCAAGGCTTGACATTTAATAAAGACGCTTTATATTACGTAACGTAAACTAAGTTTAGTTCTTTAGAAAAATCTCATGGATACATTGTTAGGCAGTACGTACCTTTGGATAAAGGCTTTTCACATAGTAAGCATTATATGCTGGATGGCGGGAATGCTATATCTTCCAAGACTTTTTGTGTACCACTGTGAAGCGCTACCCAACGGGGAACTGTCCGAGAAATTGAAACTTATGGAATATCGCCTAGCAAAGTATATTATGACACCGTCTATGGTGAGCGCTTATATTACCGGCACTCTTTTAATTTTGACCCCTGGCCTAATTTTATGGTCTTTTGGATGGATTCACGTTAAATTAGCACTTGTTTTAGGGCTATCAGCGGTTCATGGATTTCTTTTAAAATATGTTAAGATATTTGCTCAAGACCAAAACAATCGTCCGCAAAAATTCTTTCGTATACTAAATGAAGTGCCAACAGTTTTAATGATCTTAATTGTGATAATGGTTATCGTAAAACCGTTTTAAAAAAGATGTAATATAGGAATTAATAAGTAAAGGATACGTAATGAACTTACAGGAACTTAAAGCAAAACCAGCCCAAGATCTTTTGAAATTAGCCGAAGAGCTTAAAATCGAAAATGCCAGCACATTAAAAAAGCAAGATCTTATTTTTGCTATTTTAAAAAGTTCTGTTGATAACAACGTTGATATTTTTGGCAGTGGTGTGGTTGAAACTCTTCAAGATGGGTATGCTTTTTTACGTTCCCCACAATCAAACTATTTCCCAGGTCCTGATGATATTTACGTTTCCCCAAGTCAGGTTAGAAAATTTGCTCTTCGAACGGGCGATACTGTCGAAGGTCAAATCCGTGCCCCTCGAGACGGGGAAAGATATTTTGCCCTTTTAAAAGTGAACGCTATCAACTTTGAAAGCCCAGAAAAAGTAAAACAACGTATTAACTTTGATAACTTAACGCCTTTATATCCTAACAAGCCCTTAAAAATGGAATATCCAAGCGCTAATAAAAAGGACTTTACAACCCGCGTCATTGATCTTGTTTCACCGCTTGGAAAAGGCCAGCGCGCTTTAATTGTCGCGCCTCCAAGAACAGGGAAAACCGTGATGCTGCAAAACTTAGCGCATGCTATCACCCACAATAACCCTGAAGTTTACATTATTGTTTTACTGATTGATGAACGCCCAGAAGAAGTAACGGATATGGCACGATCTGTAAAAGGAGAAGTTGTCAGCTCTACTTTTGACGAACCTGCAGCGCGTCACATTCAAGTGGCAGAAATGGTTATCGAAAAAGCAAAGCGATTAGTAGAACAAAAGCGTGATGTGGTCATTCTATTAGACTCTATTACACGGCTTGCTCGTGCATACAACACCGTTGTCCCTTCCTCTGGAAAAGTATTAACGGGGGGAGTCGATGCCCACGCCCTTCAAAAACCTAAGAGATTTTTTGGAGCAGCGCGTAATATAGAAGAAGGGGGATCCTTAACCATCCTTGCAACAGCCTTGATCGATACAGGATCACGGATGGACGAAGTCATTTTTGAAGAATTCAAAGGAACTGGAAACTCGGAAATTATTCTGGATCGTCGCCTTGCTGACAAGCGCGTTTACCCTGCAATTGATATTACAAAATCCGGAACACGTAAGGAAGAATTGTTAGTAGATAAAGAAACACTTCAAAAGATGTGGATCCTAAGGCGCGTTATTAACCCTATGGGCCCCGTGGAAGCCATTGAATTTTTGAATGACAAGCTCAGTCAAACAAAAACCAATGACGACTTTTTCCATATGATGAATTCTTAGGAATTCTTCAGGTTTTTAAGGCTCTTGATTCTTCATCCGTTTTCTAGTAAGCTTTCATTAATAAAAAAAATAATGAATGAGGCTTAATAATGAAATCCTTTGAAAAACAACTTTTTGTAGAATTTTTAGCAACCTTTTTGTTCCTTCTTATTGGATGTGGAACAGCCCTTTTTGCAATGACCTATGTGGGGTATATGGGCGTTTCTTTAAGCTTTGGTGTTGCTCTTTTAGCCCTTTATCCTTTGTTTGAAAGGATTTCTGGATGTCACATGAATCCAGCCATCAGCTTAAGTTTCTTTGTATCAAAAAAGATAGATTTTAAGACATTTCTAAGCTATACGTTGGCCCAACTTATTGGAGGCCTTGCAGCAGCAGGGATGCTTTTTGTGCTATTTAAGTCTTTAATCCACTGTGGCACTCTTAATACTTTTGCAACAAATGGATATGGATACCTTTCTCCGCATCACTTTAATGCGTGGGGTTGTGCTTTGGTAGAAATTATGATGACTTTCATCCTTTGCTTAGTCTATTTAGGACGCGCAGCAGATCCTAAAAATATTCAAGTGGGTGTTTTAGGCGCTGTCGTAATCGCTATACATTTCTTTGCGCTTCCCATTACTGGAGCAAGTTTTAACCCAGCACGGAGTTTTGGGGTTGCTATTATTGAAGGGGGCCACGCCTTAAACCAAGTGTGGTTTTTCTTTGTCATGCCAATGATCGGGGGCATTTTAGCTTCTATCGTTCATAAGATTTTGAATAAATAATTTCTTCTTTCCTTCTGTATCTTTAGAAACTCGCTTGATAGGAATCAAGCGAGTTTTTTAGTTCTTTTTAGAACGACGGGGCTTTTTAAAGACAAAAAGATCAGGATCAGAAAAAACTGGATTCTTTTGAATACTAGAAAATTCCATCGTAACCTCATTTCCTTGAGGATCTTTTGTCACCCATCCTGTAAGGGTTTTTGTTCTTGAGTCAATAATCAACGTTATAAAATGACACGTCCTGAGAGTTTTTAATGTCGCCTTTATCCTATCCTCTTTCTCCTCAAAGGAAATAAGAGTCGCATGCTTCGTAAAGTCTAGATGAGCCTCTAAAAGAAGCTGCGCAGGACTGTTTTCCAAAGGCAGATAAGAGGTTTGATGGGTGGAGGGGTCAAAATAGATAAGTCGCTCTCCATTCGACACAATAACCATTTCTGCTGGTACGTCATAAAGAAACTTAATGTATCCGGGTCTTTTTAAGAAAAGCTCACCTTTAAAAATAGTTCCATCTGAGTTTTTTTGCGTAAAATTAGCCCTTAGAGTTTTGATCGCATCTAATTGTTTTTCTACTCTATGAAGATTCGTCGTGATATCTGTTGCCTTTCCTAAAAAAGGCATGCAAATCAGACTGAAAAAGAAAATTAAATTTTTACAAAAATGCATTAGTTTCCCTTTATTAAAACTTCTCGTTTTCCAACATGATTTGCCCCGCTCACTATTCCTTCTTCTTCTAAACGATCCATAATACGAGCAGCACGATTGTAGCCAATTTGAAAATGCCTTTGAATAAAACTCGTTGATGCTTTGCGCTCTTTTAGGATTAGTTGTAAGGCTTGATCATAGAGAAGATCACCACTGCTTCCATTCCCATCGTCTGGCAGAAACCCTCCTTCTTGATCTTCTGTAACAGAAATTTCATATTCCGGATTTCCCTGAGATTTAAGGAATGTTGCAACGCGTTCTACTTCTTCATCCGCAGCAAAGGGACCATGCACGCGCGTAATACGCCCGCCTGGTGCCATAAAAAGCATATCTCCCTGACCTAACAGTTGTTCAGCGCCCATCTCCCCTAAAATTGTACGACTATCAATTTTAGAGGTCACATTAAAGCTAATCCGAGTAGGGAAGTTTGCCTTGATCGTTCCCGTGATCACATCAACAGAAGGTCTTTGGGTCGCCATAATCAAATGAATACCCGCCGCACGAGCCATTTGGGCAAGACGTTGAACAGCCCCTTCAATTTCTTTTCCTGCAACCAACATCAAATCAGCCATCTCGTCAACGATCACCACAATATAGGGAAGTGGTTTTAGTGGTATCTCTTGAGATTCATAGGTAGGTTGTCCTGTTTCAGGATCAAATCCTGTTTGAACAGTTCGTGAAAGAGTTTCACCCTTTGCTTTAGCCTCTAAAACACGTTTATTATAGCCATCAATATTTCTAACACCAATTTTGGACATGACCTGATAGCGCGTCTCCATCTCTCGAACAACCCATTTTAAAGCCATAACAGCTTTATGGGGATCCGTTACAACAGGTGTTAATAGATGGGGAATCCCATCATAAACAGAAAGTTCGAGCATTTTGGGATCGATCATAATAAACCGACATTCCTCTGGTGTTAACCGATAAAGAATAGACAAAATCATTGTATTAATAGAAACAGACTTTCCAGAACCTGTCGTTCCCGCAACAAGCAAGTGTGGCATGCGCGCAAGATCCGCAACTATTGGATCTCCCCCAATACTACACCCTAAAATAAGAGGAAGATGAGCCCCAGAACTTTGATAAGAAGGATCTTCAAGCAGTGCTCTTAAGTAAACCGTTTTACGATTTTCATTTGGCAATTCAATCCCAATCGCGTTATAGCCTGGAATAACAGCAATTCTTGCAGACGTCGCGCTCATGGAACGAGCAATGTCATCAGCAAGACCGATCACGCGAGATGATTTTGTGCCAGGAGAGGGCGTTAATTCATAAAGAGTGACAACAGGACCAGGTCTAATTTTTGTAATTTCTCCAGCAACTCCAAAATCATCTAAGACAGATTTCAACATTTCAGAACTTTCTTTTAGATTCTTTTGATGAATCCCAACAAGGTCAGAATTTTGAGGCACATCTTTTAGAAGATGGAATGGTGGAAAGACATACCCATCTTTATTAGCTTTGGGCTCTACTACAGAATGGGGCTTTGTCACCAATGGTTTTGGGATAGCGATAGGTTTTTCTTTGGGAACAATGATCTCTTTCATGGGCTCATTTAAAATAGGCTCACTGTCCCTGAACAGAGAGGTACGTACCTCTTTTTTCTCCTGTCGGCGGATATAATAATGCTGCAAGGTACGAAACAAAAAAGAACCAACAGACCTTATAAACTCAAGACAGCGCTGACCCAGTTTTTCCCATACATGCAGGGGTATGCCACAAACAAAAAAAAGAATGCCAAACCCTACTACCAAAAAAACCCAACTCCACAAAAGAGGCGGTAAAGAAAGAGGTAAAAGTTCTGCAAGATCAATAAAGTGTGTATACAGCAAAAACCCAAGCGTCCCCCCGGGGCTCACACTAACCCAAAGATCGGTTGGAAAAATAAGAGGAGAAAGCCCCATAGAGCTTAAGATAATTGCTATAGGAAATAGAAAAAGGCGTATCCTTGGCAAAGGTAAATTTTTCCTGATTACAAAAGAAATCCCCCAACACAAAAGGATAAAAGCTATCCCGTATCCTAAAAATCCAACCGTTTGAAAAAGTCCGTCTGCAAGATAAGCCCCTACTGATCCTGCTATATTTTTAGGAATACTTGTACTAATCGTGTTCCAAGAAGGATCCTCCTGATGATAGGTTAAAAGGGCACCAAAAATAAAAGCACCAAGCGAAAAAAGCAAAACACCAAAAAATTCTAGGACCCGTTTTTTTAGAAAAACTTGGATACTGAATGGTAACAGTTGTTTTTTTGGATGATGAAATTGCATGTATTTTTATCTTTAACACTAGACTTTACTATAGAGGAAATGTTTTAAAAAATAAATCGATAAAGCTCCCTCCTTTTTCACAAAAAAAAAGGAGGGTTTAATCTCTATTTAACCGCTACAGTATGAACCGTTTCAGAGGCAGAAGGTTGTCTTGGGATAATAATTGTTAAAACACCTTCTTTAACTTCTGCAGAAATTTTTTTAATTTCTGCATTTTTTGGAAGTGTGAGCGCTTTATAAAAAGAACGACTGGAATTATAATGCGATTCCCCTTCCTGATCTTTTTTGTCGCACTTTTTGTTCTTTTGACCCCTGATCACAAGAACGTTATCTTGCTCAACCACAACCACAACGTCTTTGCTTGAAAGTCCTGGAATATCAAAAGTAAGGGTAATTTTATTCTCACTAACTTTTGTCGAAGACCCCATAGCCACAGGGGGATTGTCCATAGTCTTTTCAAAGTCATTCCAAAAAGAATCATCAAAAATGCTATAAGGCTTTCTTCCCCAGGGGTCCCAAAAACCAAAAGCCTGAAGTGAGGGTGTTTGCGCAGCCAAAAGGCTGAAAACCATAAGAAAAGTTGATTTTTTCATTACTTGTTTCTCCTTTTTAATAAAATAAACTTATAAAATTCTATAAAATTTATTCCAAAATTCAACATTTATCTTTAAACTCCCTTCTTATGACCGTACACAAAGAACAATCAATTATTTCTATCAAAGGAGCAAGAGAGCATAACCTTAAAAACGTTTCTGTTGATCTTCCTCGCAATCAGTTTGTTGTGATTACAGGACTTAGCGGATCAGGAAAATCATCTCTGGCCTTTGATACAGTTTATGCAGAAGGTCAACGACGGTATGTGGAAAGTTTATCAGCTTATGCACGCCAATTCCTGCAGTTGATGCAAAAACCTGATGTGGATTCAATCGAGGGATTGTCACCCGCAATTTCGATTGAACAAAAAACAACCTCTAAAAATCCTCGCTCTACTGTTGGAACGATTACAGAAATCTATGACTACTTGCGCCTTTTGTTTGCGCGCATAGGGATTCCCTATTCTCCAACCACAGGCCTTCCGATCAAAAGCCAAACCGTCTCTGAGATGGTGGATCGCGTAATACAAATAGAGAATGACACAAGACTTTATCTTTCCTCGCCCTTTGTGCGCGGACGAAAAGGGGAATACAAACAAGAGATTAAAGAACTTCGTAAAAAAGGATTTCAACGATTAAAGGTCGATGGAAAATTTTATGAAATAGATGAAGTACCTCCCCTTGATAAAAATATAAAACATACCATTCATGTTGTAGTTGACCGATTAGTTGTAAAACCAGGAATAGAAGATCGTCTTGCTGGATCTTTTGAAACTGCCCTTAAACTAAGTGACGGCTTAGCTATTGTAGAAAACGTTCAGACACAAGAAGAACTTTTGTTTTCGGAAAAATTTGCCTGCCCAGAATCAGGATTCACCCTAGAAGAAATTGAACCTCGTCTTTTTTCGTTCAACAGTCCCTTTGGAGCATGCCCCGAATGCGATGGATTAGGGGTGCGGATGATCTTTGATGAATCTCTTGTTGTTCCAGATCCCAGCTTAACTATCCGAGAAGGGGCCATTGAACCTTGGTCAGGACCGTTTTCTGAATACTATTTTCAGGCTTTAAAAGCTGTTACGGATTTTTATGGCACTTCAACAGATATTCCTTTTAATAAAATTCCTGAAAAGATTCGCTATATTTTAATGCATGGATCTGGAAAACAGGTCATTAACACAACCTACAAGGATAGCAAACGAGAGATGCGATCTGCCAAACCCTTTGAGGGGGTTTTAAATAACCTAGAACGTCGCTTTAAAGAAACAGAAAGCGAAAAGGTCCGTGAAGACTTATCCAAGTACCAAAGTACTCTTGCCTGCGAATCTTGCGAAGGTCACCGCTTAAAGAAAGAAGCTTTGTGCGTTAAAATCCAAGGTGTTCATATTGGTACTGTAACTGATTACTCAATTGATCATGCATTAGCCTGGTCCCAATCGTTAGAAGAAACTTTAACAGAAAAAGAAAAAACTATTGCATCTAGAATCTTAAAAGAAATTCTAGAGCGTCTCCATTTTCTCAAAAGCGTGGGCCTTGGATATTTAACCCTGTCTCGCACCTCAGGGACTTTGTCAGGGGGTGAAAGTCAGCGCATCAGGTTAGCCTCGCAAATTGGTTCCGGGTTAACGGGAGTTCTTTACGTTTTAGATGAACCATCCATTGGCCTTCATCAGCGAGACAATGACCGATTACTCGAAACACTCAAACGCCTGAGAGATCTTGGAAATACTGTTTTGGTCGTTGAACACGATGAAGATGCCATTCGTCAAGCAGATTATGTCATTGATATGGGACCCGGTGCCGGAGTTCATGGAGGAACCATTGTCGCGGAAGGAACACCCAAAGAAATCGAAAATAATCCTCAAAGCATTACTGGACGATATTTAAAGGGGTTGGATCACATTCCTGTTCCTAAGAAAAGGCGGGAAGGTCATAAGGGAAAAGCTCTTGAAATCATAGGGGCAACAGCTAATAACCTGAAAAATGTCAGTATAGAATTTCCCCTTGGAAAATTCATTTGTGTCACAGGGGTTTCAGGGGGTGGGAAATCCTCTCTTGTTAATGAAACCCTTTATAAGGCCTTAAATAAAATTCTAAACAAAAGCCGTGATATCCCGGGGTCCTATAAAACACTTAAAGGAATCGACAACATCGATAAAATCATCAATATCGACCAATCCCCTATTGGGCGAACACCTCGGTCTAATCCGGCAACCTATACGGGTGTTTTTTCTCCCATTCGGGATTGGTTTGCAAAAATTCCAGAAGCCAAAGCACGCGGGTATGATCCCGGTCGATTTTCTTTTAATGTCAAAGGAGGACGATGTGAAGCTTGTCAAGGGGATGGGGTCATCAAAATCGAGATGCATTTCTTGCCTGACGTTTATGTAACGTGCGACCAATGCAAGGGAAAGCGGTATAACCGTGAAACCCTTTCTATTTTATTTAAAGGAAAATCAATTGCAGATATTTTGGATATGACCGTTGAAGAAGGGGTTGTATTTTTTGATACCATCGCCAGTATTCGAGACCGCCTTAAAACCCTTGAACAGGTAGGGTTAGGATATATCCAAATCGGGCAACGCGCTACAACGCTTTCAGGAGGGGAAGCCCAACGCGTCAAACTATCCAAAGAACTTTCAAAACGCGCAACTGGTGATACGGTCTATATTTTGGATGAACCGACAACAGGTCTTCATTTTGAAGATGTGCGAAAATTATTAGAAGTCCTCCACCACTTAGTGGATCAAGGCAATACTGTCATAGTCATAGAACACAACTTAGAAGTAATCAAAACGGCTGATTATATCATCGACCTCGGTCCTGAAGGCGGTGAAGGGGGCGGTGAAATCATTGCAACAGGCACGCCTGAAGAGGTTGCCCAAAATCCCAAAAGCTATACAGGACAGTACTTGAAAAAGATTCTTGAAAATTGAAATAAAAACTAAACCAACCCTATTGATAATAAAGAATCTTAATGGTAGGTTAATTATATATTAAGTGTTATGGGAGCATATTAAATGCACAAAAGTTTTTTCAAAGTTTTAATCGCTGTTGTTCTTTTGCAAGGGTATTTTTTTGTAACGGATGCAATAGCAGCAGGAGAGCTAACTGAAGAACAGCGACTCACACTGATCAGGTATAATATGTTGCAATCAAAGAAATGGAAGGGCATTCCAGGTGGGTTAAAAAGCCTTCTACCATGTAGCCGTTCTAATCCCGCTGATGAACAATTGGAGGTGGACACCAGAATGATAATGAGCGCACCAGGACTCCGAGAAGCAGCCCAAACATTTTTGACCCAAGAAGAAGAGAATGTAAATTTTGCAGAGAGAAATGCGACTCGTCGTAGAGCAGATTGCTATGGAACTCTATCCGTAGCAATAGGTATTATAGGGTCAGTTTTTCAGGTAGTGGAATGGGGCAATATATTTCCTCCACAGTTTCATAATATCATTTCACAAGCAGCACTGGGAGCAATGACTTTTTTACAGTTCCATATTAATCAGCAAAGAACCGGTTATGGCTATCATAATGATTAATGCACTGTAATGCTGTGCCTTGAATTAGGTAAATTTAGAGACGACTATTTCTTTGAAAGATTCTAAGTTAGAAAACTAAAGTTGAATGAGAGAAACCTTTTACGATCATTTTCGTCGACGCATAAAGAGGTAAATTCCTCCAACAA
>VGCX01000021.1 GCA_016869935.1 Alphaproteobacteria bacterium | reverse complement strand
GATTTCCATCTAAAACAGCCAGAACTTTTTGTTCTACAGTCAATTCTCTTTCGCTTTCACTTGAAGAAGTTGATACTACTGAAGCAACAGATAGCCTTGGAACAAGCTTAGCAGGATCCGAGTGATCGTCTCCAACACTTTCGTCAGCAACAAGTGCTGCTTGACCGTCGAAAGCAATAACTGAAAAAAAATTGAGGGCAACCAAAATGAAAATTTTCATAACTTCACCTATTTTCTACTTTGTATAAAGTAAGACGGAATTGCTTTAAGGTCAATATAATCCAAACCATGTGTCTTATTTCTAACAGGCTCTTTATCAGAAATTACATAAAAAATGTTTAAAGAAATTAATTCTGGTCGTGGAGCACTCGGAAATAATTTACGAATAAATTCTCTTTTAAACAACGCATCTTTAAGCAAATGATTAAGAGCTGCACTACACTGATCACATGGCTCATGATATCCATTGATAAGAATTGTTATTGATTCAGGATGCATTGGAATGCTTATATGTCCCTGTAAAACATAAGAAAGAAAGGCCTGTTCGCTATGAGAATGTGCTGTTGGATTCCACATACTTTCCACACCTGTTTCTATACCTCTAAGTTTAAAATCTTCAATAAGTTTTCTAACTGCATCGTTCGTAGTGGTAAGCAAAGGTTTTATACGAAGATCTTTACCCTCTATGCTAGGGTAACAATCCACTAGTGCAATAAGTTGCCTTTTTGTAGCTTTATTTTGAAAAAATACAGGCCAATATATAACTTCTTCTTTAAAATCTTCGCGCCTCTCAGTTAAATAAACTGTCTTAGAGAAATTGCCGCTAAGAAACAAGGGTTCTACAACTTGTGCATGAGTCTTTTTTGTTTCGATATCTTTAAACACAATAATAACTTCTGCAAAGTGTGTCGTTGGAGAAGCAACACCCCTTTCATCGTAAGACTTATAAAAACTCCTTATGTTTTCTGCAGCATCATCTGTAGCCTTGGCAAAATACTCTGCATGAAAAGAAAGATCATGTAGTCCAAAATTAAAATCATTCGCCCACAAAAGAGGTGCTTCTGAAACTACAGGTCCAGATCCACCCCCTCCTGCAGAAGCATTCGTACCTTCTGCTAGGCACAAAAAGCTAAAAAATACCAAACATAAAAACTGCATTTACAATTCCCTCATATTCTAACAATTTCTTTTAAAAATCTCAGAGTTGCAATTCTTTTCTTTTAAGGTTTTAATTGCCAAGCTCTTTACCCCCTCCCCTCTAACACCAATGACGCGATTTCGGCTTGGAGGGATTCAAGGCCTAGTTTCTTGTCTGAAGATGTGGCAAGGACTTTGGGATGAGCGGGGGTGTAGAGGGTAATGTCTTGGGTCGTTTTTTCAAGAACCTTTTCTAGTTCTCCTGGTTTCAATTTATCCGTCTTAGTAAGGACAACCTGAAAAGAAAGGGCATATTCGCTCAGCACTTTAAAAAGTTCTTTGTCATTCGCTTTCAATCCATGGCGGCTATCCACTAAAGCATAAACGCGCCTTAAAGAGGAACGCCCCCGCAAATAATCATGGATTAGTCGGTTCCAGGCGGCAATTTTTTTCTTAGGGGCCTCTGCAAAACCGTATCCTGGAACATCCACCAAAATACCATAGGAACTTAGCGAAAAGAAGTTAAGTTCTTGGGTCCGACCAGGGGTGTGAGATACCCGTGCTAAACTTTTATGGTTTGTAACCGCATTAATAAGGGACGACTTTCCCACATTAGAACGCCCAATAAAGGCAACCTCCATAACGCTTTGGGGTGGCAGTGTTTGCATGCTCGATGCCCCTTGCATAAACTGAATAGGTTGAGTAAAAAGCCAACGCCCTTTTTCAATCCAATAAGGATCATCAGAAGCATAGATAGGGATATGAGTAGACATTCGTTCACCTTTCTTGGCTTTTAAGGCAGAAAAGGAAAAGGGGATTTTAACATCCCCCTCCCCTCTTTGAAAGACTATTACGCTGAGATGATCAGCGAATCGTCAGAAGCGCTTTTATTCTTGGAAAGCTGCTTTTGATCACGTTCAGCAGCAATCTGCGCAAACCGACGAAGGGCCGCACCACTTCCAGCTGGGATCAATCGACCGACAAGAACGTTTTCTTTCAGTCCAACCAAGGTATCCACACGGCCTGAAACTGCAGCCTCTGTCAAGACACGGGTTGTTTCTTGGAAAGCAGCGGCTGAAATAAACGACTTTGTCTGCAAGGATGCTTTGGTAATTCCCTGCAAGATGTGGCGTGCTTTTGCAGGTGCTTTACCTTGACTGTCCATAGAGGCACAATTTTCCAAAAACTCTTCGCGTTCGATTTCTTCCCCAACAAGATACGTCGTATCACCGGGTTCAACAATCTCAACTTTTCTCAGCATTTGGCGAATAATCACCTCAATATGTTTATCATCAATTCGGACACCTTGAAGACGATAAATGCTCTGAATTTCAAAGATGAAATACTCAGCCAACGCTTCAATCCCTAGAACACGCAAAATATCATGGGGCACTGGATTTCCTTCCAAAAGCAAATCACCCTTTTGAACAAAGTCCCCTTCATGGACCGCAAGATGTCGGCCTTTTGGAATCAAATACTCAATAGGTTCCAAGGTATTGTCTTCTGGAATCACAAGAATACGACGCTTAGACTTATAGTCCTTTCCGAACTCTACCCGCCCAGCACATTCTGCAATGATGGAAAAGTCTTTTGGCATCCGCGCTTCAAACAACTCAGCCACCCGAGGTAATCCCCCTGTAATGTCTCGAGTCTTTGAAGATTCCCGTGGAATACGAGCCAAAATTGCTCCGGCTTTAACGGCCGCTCCATTTTCAACGTTCAAAATCGCATCAACTGGCAAGAAGTAACGCGCTTCCAATCCATTGGCAAGCATCAAAGGTTTGCCTTTTTTATCAGCAATCACGATTCTTGGCTTCAAGGTTGCCCCTTTCACCTGTTGACGCCAGTCAACAACCACACGGTTAGAAAGACCCGTTTCGTCGTCAAAGACTTCTTTAAGGGATGCGCCATCAAGCAAATCTTCAAAATGAACGTATCCATCGATTTCTGTCATAACAGGTGCTGTATAAGGATCCCACTCTGCGAGCTTTTGTCCAGCTTTAACGGTTACCCCATCTGTTACGAAAAGTCTTGATCCATAAGGAAGGCGCTTTTTGAACTTTTCACGTCCCTGCATATCCGTAAGGACAAGCTCTGATTGACGTCCTAAAATAACAGACGTCCCTTGATCATCCTTAATAACGTTGGCATTTCTAAGAATAATATGACCATCGCTATGCGCTTCAACAGACGACTGTTCCGTTCCACCCTGAGCCGCTCCTCCAATGTGGAACGTCCGCATGGTAAGCTGGGTTCCTGGCTCTCCGATTGACTGAGCTGCAATGATCCCAACCGTCTCACCGATATTGACGCGGTGACCTCTTGCGAGATCGCGCCCATAACAGGTAGAACAAATACCGTTGTGGGACTGACACGTTAATGGGGATCTCACTTTCACGCTATCCAAGCCACTTACGTTGATTTCATCGGCCTGAGATTCAGAAATAATCTCGCCAGCTTTTACAATCACAGCATTTGTCTGAGGATGAATAATATCGGCACAAGGAACACGCCCAAGGAGCCTTTCGCCTAAGGACAAAATAACGTTTCCACCGTCCACAACAGAGGTAAAGAATAGACCTTCCGTTGTTTTACAATCTTCATCATAAACAACACAATCCTGAGCCACGTCCACCAAACGCCGTGTCAAATATCCAGAGTTTGCTGTTTTCAATGCCGTATCCGATAGACCTTTCCGGGCGCCGTGGGTCGAGTTGAAATATTCAAGAGCCGTTAATCCCTCTTTAAAGTTGGAGATAATCGGTGTTTCGATAATTTCGCCTGATGGTTTTGCCATCAATCCACGCATTCCAGCGAGCTGTTTCATCTGAGCAATGGATCCACGAGCCCCTGAATGTGCCATCATGTAGACTGAGTTGATGGGACGATCGTCAGACACTTCCGCGATCCCTTTCATCATTTCAGCCGCAACTTTGTCACCACACTGAGACCAGGCGTCAACCACCTTGTTGAACTTTTCACCCTGCGTAATCAAACCATCTTGGTATTGTTGTTCGTACTCTTCGATTTTTTTCTGAGTATCGTTAATCAACTTTTCTTTTGCTTCCGGAATCACAAGGTCATCTTTTCCAAAGGAAATCCCTGACAAAGTCAGCCATTTAAAGCCCAAAGACATCATATGATCCGCAAAAATCACCGTACGTTTTTGACCACAATGACGATAAACCATATCAATCAAAGCTGTGACTTCTTTAGAGGTCAAAACTTGGTTCACCATTTTAAATCCAATGGACGCATGTCTTGGCAAGATTTCATTCAAAATCATCCGCCCTGGCGTTGTCTGCGCATGGCGGTAGACAAGATTTCCTGATTCATCCAAATCTTCAACCCGTCCACGAACTTTTGCATGAAGGCTGACAAGTTCCTTCGTCCAGGCGCGCTCTACCTCACCCACATTAGAAAAGTTCATACCTTCGCCTTTTTGGTGATCGCGTTCTAGAGACAAATAATAAAGCCCCAAAACGATATCTTTGGTCGGAACGATGATAGGTCTTCCATTTGCAGGGCTTAAAACGTTATTCGTAGACATCATGAGGACACGCGCTTCTAACTGCGCTTCCAGAGACAAAGGAACGTGAACCGCCATTTGGTCTCCGTCAAAGTCCGCGTTAAAGGCAGCACAAACCAAAGGATGCAGTTGAATTGCCTTTCCTTCAACGAGCAATGGCTCAAACGCCTGAATACCCAAACGGTGAAGCGTTGGTGCTCGGTTCAAAAGGACAGGATGCTCGCGGATTACTTCCTCTAGAATATCCCAAACTTCTGGCTTTTCTTTTTCAACCATCCGTTTTGCGGCTTTAATTGTTGTTGCAATCCCGCGCTTTTCAAGTTTGGAATAAATAAAGGGCTTAAAGAGCTCAAGAGCCATCTTCTTTGGAAGTCCACATTGATGCAGACGAAGATTTGGTCCAACCACAATCACAGATCTTCCAGAATAGTCTACGCGCTTTCCAAGAAGGTTCTGACGGAAACGTCCTTGCTTTCCTTTCAGCATATCTGATAAGGATTTGAGCGGGCGCTTGTTTGTTCCAGTCATCACGCGACCGCGACGGCCGTTATCAAAGAGCGCATCTACGGCTTCTTGCAGCATTCGCTTTTCGTTACGGACGATAATATCAGGCGCTCTGAGTTCAATAAGACGCTTCAACCGATTGTTTCTGTTAATTACCCGACGATACAAATCGTTCAGATCAGAGGTTGCAAACCGTCCCCCATCAAGAGGCACAAGTGGACGTAATTCTGGCGGAATCACGGGGATAACGCTCATTACCATCCATTCTGGTTTACTTTTAGATCCTAAAAACGCCTCAATAAGCTTTAACCGCTTAACTACTTTCTTGCGACGCGTTTCGGAATTACTTGTCTCAAGCTCCTCGCTCAAAGATTTTCTTTCTTCTTCAAGGTCTATGTCAGCTAGAATTTTCTGAAGAGCTTCCGCCCCAATTGAACATTCAAAGGCATCTTCCCCATACTTTTCCTGAGCGTCATACACTTCCTCTTCACTGAGAAGTTGGAATTTCTTAAGCGGCGTCAAGCCTGGTTCTAAGACAATGTGTGTCTCAAAATACAAAACTTTTTCCAGTTCTTTGAGCGTTAAATCAACCAAGGTTCCGATACGGCTTGGCAAAGATTTTAAGAACCAAATATGAGCCACAGGCGCTGCAAGTTCGATATGCGCCATCCGCTCACGACGGACTTTGGTCAATGTAACTTCAACACCACATTTTTCACACACAACGCCACGATATTTCATGCGTTTGTATTTCCCACACAAACATTCATAATCCTTTACAGGACCAAAAATACGAGCACAGAACAGACCATCTTTTTCTGGTTTGTAAGTTCTATAGTTAATCGTTTCTGGTTTTTTTACTTCCCCATAAGACCAAGAACGAATCTTTTCAGGACTCGCAATGGAAATACGGATTTCATCAAAACTCTGAGGATTTGATGGTTGGGCCTCAACGCGTTGTAGTATATTTTTCATTTACAAAACTCCTGTTTGGCATATCACGATTCTATATAGCATTACTTTAGTTCAACATTTAGACCCAGAGATTTCATTTCCTTTGTCAAAACGTTAAAGGACTCTGGAATACCTGATTCGAAACTATCATCGCCTCGAATGATTGCTTCATACGCTCGAGTACGACCAGAAACGTCGTCAGACTTCACTGTTAGCATTTCTTGAAGCGTATAAGCCGCTCCATAAGCTTCCAGTGCCCAGACCTCCATTTCTCCGAATCGTTGTCCACCGAACTGAGCCTTACCACCCAATGGCTGTTGTGTCACAAGACTGTAAGGACCGATTGACCGTGCGTGAATCTTTTCATCCACAAGATGGTGCAGTTTCAACATATACTTATAACCAACCGTTACCTTACGTTCAAAAGGTAACCCCGTCTGGCCATTAATTAATGTCACCTGACCCATCGTATCAAGACCGGCTTTTTGCAGTTCATGCGCAACATCTTCGACCGTTGCGCCGTCAAACACAGGCGTCGACATAGGAACACCTATTTTAAGGTCGGCCGCAACCTCCAAGACCCCTTCATCCGACAACTGGTCAATGGCTTTTTGAGACAAATCATCTTCATAGATACCCTTCAAGGCTTTTCTAAGATCCTTAATGTTTTGCGTACCTGCCTGAACAGCATTCACCACTGATTGTATTTGCTTTGCAAGACCAGAAGAAGCCCAACCAAGGTGGGTTTCCAAAATTTGTCCTACGTTCATACGAGAAGGAATACCGAGTGGGTTCAAAATAATATCCAACGGAGTCCCATCCTCTAAGTGCGGCATATCTTCCATCGGTGTAATACGAGAAATTACCCCTTTGTTTCCGTGACGTCCCGCCATTTTGTCTCCTGGTTGAAGTTTCCGCTTTACAGCGACAAATACTTTCACCATTTTCAAAACGCCGGCAGCCATTTCATCACCAGAACGGACTTTTTCTGACTTATCTTCAAACC
Source organism: Alphaproteobacteria bacterium (assembly GCA_016869935.1). Classification (GTDB taxonomy): domain Bacteria; phylum Pseudomonadota; class Alphaproteobacteria; order UBA7879; family VGCX01; genus VGCX01. The sequence continues at coordinate 8,291 of VGCX01000021.1, read as the reverse complement.
GTTGTTTAATGATTCTGATATTAGCATCAAAATCCTTTGACAATAGTTCAATAGATTCCATGACAGAAACATCATCAACGGTTATTTGACGAAGCCCTGCCTGAGAAATATCCTTCAAGCTTGCTTCCGAAATAGTAGATCCTTCTTTTAGAGCCTTTGGAGCTTTGACAACTTTCTGACCTTTAAGCAAGTCACGCAAACGGCCATAAAAACTACGTTCTAGAATCGTTTGTTCTGCTTCACGGTCTTTCATTAAGCGATCGATCTCGCTTTTTTCAATAGCAAGCGCACGTTCGTCTTTTTCAATGCCACGACGTGAGAAAACGCGGACATCAACAACCGTTCCAGAAACCCCTGGTGGAAGTCTCAAGGAGCTATCTTTCACATCAGATGCTTTTTCTCCAAAAATCGCCCGAAGTAGTTTTTCTTCTGGAGTCGCTAAGCTTTCCCCCTTTGGCGTCACCTTTCCAACAAGAATGTCACCAGGATTGACTTCAGCTCCGATGTAAACGATTCCAGTTTCATCGAGATTTCTAAGAGCTTCTTCTCCAACATTCAAAATATCACGGGTGATTTCTTCGCTTCCAAGCTTGGTATCACGGGCCATTACCTCAAATTCTTCAATGTGGATGGAAGTAAAGACATCGTCTCTCACCACACGCTCAGAAATCATAATGGAGTCTTCAAAGTTATAGCCGTTCCAAGATACGAATCCAACCAACACGTTCCGACCAAGAGCCAACTCTCCCTTGTCTGTTGATGGTCCATCCGCAATCACGTCGCCCATATCAACCTTATCGCCCACATGAACTAAAGGTTTTTGGTTAATACAGGTGTTTTGGTTCGATCGTTGGAATTTTTTCAAATTATAGATGTCCACACCTTGATCTTTTTCATTCTTGCCAATCGCTCGAATGACAATACGTTGTGCATCGACCTGATCCACGATTCCCGTACGACGCGCAACTAAGGCAGCGCCAGAATCTCGGGCAACGCTGAACTCCATGCCTGTTCCAACAAACGGAGCCTCTGTTTTAATAAGTGGCACAGCTTGCCGTTGCATGTTCGATCCCATCAAAGCACGGTTCGCGTCATCATTTTCCAAGAAAGGAATAAGAGAAGCAGCGACTGAAACCAGCTGTTTTGGAGAAACGTCAATAAAATCAACTTGACTTGAAGGCGCAACGATATAGTCACCTTTCGCACGACAATTCACATACTCTGGAATGATCTTTCCATTTTTGTCAAAAGGCGTGTTAGAAGCCGCAATCGTGTAACGTCCCTCTTCCATTGCCGAAAGATAGATTATTTCTTTCGTAATTTTCCCATCAATAATGCGTTGATAAGGACTTTCGATAAAGCCGTATTGGTTCACCCGTGCATACGTTGCAAGGGAGTTAATCAAACCAATGTTTGGACCTTCCGGTGTTTCAATCGGGCAAATACGACCATAATGCGTAGGATGAACATCTCGCACTTCAAAGGAAGCACGGTCACGCGTTAACCCGCCTGGCCCTAAGGCAGACAGACGGCGCTTATGCGTAATTTCAGACAGAGGGTTCGTTTGGTCCATAAACTGAGAAAGCTGAGACGCTGTAAAGAATTCACGAATCGTTGCAGCGGCTGGCTTTGCATTAATCAAATCATGCGGCATAGCTGTCTCAAGTTCAACGGCACTCATCCGTTCGCGAACTGTTCGTTCCATCCTAACAAGTCCTACACGGTATTGGTTTTCTAGTAATTCACCAACAGACCGCACACGGCGGTTCCCAAGGTGATCGATATCATCGACCTCTCCTTGGCCATCTTTTAGGCCTAAAACAACGCGCATCACTTCAATGATGTCTTCCTTACGTAGCACGCCCGGTTTGTCGTCAATTGCAAAACCAAGACGCCCGTTCATTTTTACACGACCAACTGCCGATAAATCATAACGCTCCGCATCAAAGAAAAGACCGTGGAAAAGATTCAGAGATCCTTCAATGGTTGGGGGCTCACCTGGACGCAAAATACGATAGATATCCATCAAGGCATCTTCCCGTGTTTTGTTTTTATCCGCCAAAAGCGTATTCAACATGTATGGGCCTGCCGTAATATGATCGATACGAAGGACAGAAAGTTCTTTTACATCTTTCTTGTCAAACTTAGCGGCTGTTGCCTGATCTATTTCCTCTCCAACGCCCAAAAGAATTTCTCCGGTTTGAGGGTCAACCACAGAAGAAGCAACACATTTACCGACAAGATCATCTGTCGATATCAAAATTTCATAAGGGCCGGATTCATTCAGTTTTCTAACCATAAGCGGCGTAACTTTCTTCCCCGCTGACAACAACACATCCCCTGACTTCGCATTAACAATATCTTGAGCAGGCACTGTTCCCTTGAGGCTTTCTGGTTTCAAAGGCGCCTTCCATCCGTCCTTCACGCGCTTAATAGCCATAACTTCATAAAATGTCTCAAGGATTTCTTCGTGGGTCATCCCGCTCATCAAAACGGTTTTCTTTTTCCCTCTTTTGTCCTCTGTTGTAATTTCATGAGCCCCCTTCCCTTCAAGGGCCATCAACAATGTGGAGGCAAGAAACTTACGACGACGATCGATCCGGACATACAGTAAATCTTTGGCGTCAAATTCGATATCCATCCATGAACCACGATAAGGAATAATCCGCGCTCCAAAGAGCAATTTTCCTGAAACGTGCGTCTTTCCTTCGTCATGATCAAAAAATACCCCAGGGGACCGGTGCATCTGGGAAACAACGACGCGCTCTGTTCCATTAATTACAAAGGTTCCATCTTCCGTCATAAGAGGCATGTCGCCCATGTACACATCTTGTTCGCGAACATCTTTAACAGAACGTGCGCCTGTATCTTCATCAACAGCCCAAATAACAAGACGCAATCGCACGCGAAGAGGCGCTGCATAGGTAGCACCGCGTTGGCGACATTCATCAATATCATATTTGGGTTTATCAAATTCATATCCCATAAACTCTAGCTGAGATTTACCCGCAAAGTCTGTGATAGGAAAAATAGAAGAAAGGACGTTTTGAAGACCAGCATCGACCCGATTTTTCTTGGGCACATTCAACTGAAGAAAATCTTCGTACGAATTTTTTTGAACCTGGATCAAATTTGGAATGGGTGCAACTTCTCCCATTTTACCAAAGCTTTTCCGAAGACGTCTTACTGTTAAATTTGTCATCCCTATAACCCCATGTCTAAAAAGTTGTTACCAACTCATCATAAAAAAAACTTAGATACACAACGAGGTGCGCTACAAATTATGCAGCACACCTTTTTTTTGTGTTAATTCATGCGTACTCTAAAAGCAGCATGCAGTATTACTGAAGCTCAACCGTTGCCCCAGCTGCTTCAAGTTGTTGTTTGAACTTGTTAGCATCGTCCTTAGAAACGCCTTCTTTGACATTCTTAGGCGCGCCATCAACCAAGTCTTTTGCTTCCTTAAGTCCAAGTCCTGTGATTGCACGAACTTCCTTAATCACGTTAATTTTTTGCTCGCCAGAAGACTTCAAGACCACTGTAAATTCTGTCTGTTCAGCCGCCGCTGCAGCTCCTGCATCTCCTCCACCAGCAACTGCTGCAACAGCAACAGGCGCTGCGGCGGAAACGCCCCAGGTCTCTTCTAAAAGCTTTACAAGTTCAGCCGCTTCAAGAACGGTTAACTTTGATAGTGATTCAACGATAGTATTTAAGTTTGACATTTATGAGTTCTCCTCTTTTCCTTTTGGTTTACTGTTTTGCGCGCGCCGCAATAACACGGGCAACGCTGGCGCTTGGTTCTTTAATAATCGTTGCCAATTTGGTTGCAGGGGCCATAATGACACCAAGAATTTGTGACCGCAACACATCGAGAGACGGCAATTTCGCAAGAGCCTTTACCGCCGCAAGATCTAAAACTTTTTCATTCAGCACACCGCCAACAACTTCAAACTTGTTGTTGTCGTTCATATATTCAACCGCTACCTTTGCAGCAACGATTGGATCCTTGGAGGCCGCAATAGCTGCAGGACCCGTCAAGTAATCGTTTAATGCCTCAAAGGACGTTCCTTGAATGGCAATTTTGGCGAGCGTGTTTTTAACAACCTTATAAGAAGCACCAGCAGCACGCATTTTATTCCGCAAGGCTGTAACTTCTGCAACCGTCATTCCAGACTGGCGCGTTACAATCGCTAAGGAAGCTTCCTTTAAAGCTGATGACAAGTCACCGACAAAAACTTTTTTCTGTTCTCTATTCAAAGACATTCTCCGTTATATGTGTCGAAGAAAAATAAGGAAAAATCAGAACTATTAACCGTTACTGACTCTATAAGCCTCATGTTGGCACTTTATTAAGGGTATCAACCCACCGACAATCTTCGACGCAAATGATTATATGGAGCATATTTAACCTGATGTCAAGAGACACAAAAAAGATTTTTAAAAAAAAATTACCGCCCCAAAAAGTTTTCTATGTCGATAACGCGGTAGAAATATTTACTATCATAAACAGCATCGGCAACATCTCCGAGATGCATAAGAACAGGAGCAACACCAAACCCCTTTGGCTTAGAAAGTCGTCTGATTTTCTCCTTCATCTGATCAACAACTTCTAAGGTAATTTCTTTTCGCCTACACTTGAATTCACATACATACAAATTATGCGTATTTGTTTGAATCATATAATCAATCTGGCACCCGCGATGTTCATCAAAAGGTCGTTGTATATAGGGATTATCCGCAACAATATCTTCTGGTCTTATGCCGATTGCCTCCAAAAGCAGAGAGCGATTGTTTAAAAGAAGATTCTCTACCTGATAGCCCATCATAGACTCAAAGCCCTGCAACCGACCCATATCCTCAAAGGAATTTTGCATAATTTTTGGAAGATTTGGTGCAATATACTTAAGATAAAACCGCAAATAGTTATCACTCAACCGATAAAGAGATTGTCGCCCTAGCTTTTCTGTTTTTAAAGACCATTGATACTGTTTTGCAACAAACCCTGAAATTCTTAAAGATTCTAGATGATGGCTTAAATACCCACTACTGGGGTATTGCAAGTCATGAAGAATCTCGGCACGTGTTTTCATTCCTTTTGAAAGACTTTCAATAATGCGCTTGTAAATTTCTCCAGATTTGCCGAAAAGATCAGTAAAAATTCGATTGAATTCATTCACTAACAATCCCTCTTTTTCAAAACAAAGCTCTTTAATATTATTATCCACAGTTTTTTGAGGGTTTATGTGCTTTAGGTACCAAGGAATGCCGCCCGTAATAGAAAGAATTTTAAAAATGTCATAAGAAGACGCTTTAACCCCTGAACTTTCAAGCAGTTCTCGTGATTCTCGAATAGAGAGCTCCTCAAGGTCCAATTGCAATGTAATCCGACCAAAGAAAGCTGTGCTGTTAATAATATTGTTTTCAATCCAAGTAGAGATAGAACTACAAAATACTAGAATTAAATTCGGATAATTCCTTAAAAAAAGATCCCACCACACCTTAAGTTTTGGAACAAACGTCCTGTCTTTAGACCCAATCCACGATATTTCATCCAACAGCAAGACCGTCGGTTCTTGGTTTAAATGCCGTGTAATATGCGCAAAGCCATCGCTCCAATCCTCAAAAGAAAAGGGTGGAAGACCAAAGTGTTGGGCTATTTGTTTGGCAAAGTTATCCCGTTGATCTTGATCCGTGATTGTTTCTACAGGGGGAAGACCAGAAAAATCGAGAAAAATCTTATTTTTTGCCGCTTCTTCAATCAAACGGCTTTTCCCAACCCTGCGTCGCCCTTTAATAACCACAAGTTTTGCAAAAGACAGCGCATCCAGGGATTTTATTTTTTCTAACTCTCTTTTTCTTCCAATAAAACTGCTCATAGAAACCTTTTTAATCAGTTGGCCTTACTAAAAACATTACTATGAGCAGGATGACCATGTCAACCTATCCTGCTCATAATTAAGAAAACGACGTTATGAGCAGGATGACCATGCCAATCTATCCTGCTCATAATTAAGAAAACGACGTTATGAGCAGGATGACCATGCCAATCTATCCTGCTCATAATTAAGAAAACGACGTTATGAGCAGGATGAGATATTTAAAAAGGAGAGCTAAAAGTCATTCCACATAATTTCTACCTTGTAAATCCGGAATCAAATTCCGAATTTGCAAGGTGATTTAAGCGACATTGGAACGATTGCTAATCTTTTTCATTAAAGAAACAAGAGGGGTAACGATCGTGTTGTGTGTAATGGGAAATTCTTCATTACCAGGATAAACAACATATTTGTGAGTCGCTTCAATCTCCTGGCATGCTTCATGAAAATGGGGTGTGATCTTGGGCGCGCTGCTGTGCTTAATTTCAATGGCCCATGTTTCTTTAGCAGAAAAGCGTAAAACAAGGTCAATTTCTGACCCTGCAGCCGTTCGGTAAAAATAGGATTCTACGAAGCTGGGACAGATGGAAAGGATATTTTCAATCACAAACCCTTCAAAGCTTTTGCCTAAAACCGGATTTGAAAACAAGGTATCCATATCATAAATCCCCAGAAGATTATGAAGAATCCCAGTGTCTCTTACATAAAAACGGGGTGATTTAACAAGTCGTTTTTTTGCATTTTGATGCCAAGGATTCAAGCGCCTCACCAGGAAAAGATCGATTAGGATATCTGTATAACGACTTGCCGTTTTCGCATCCACCTCTAAACTGCCTCCAATTTTAGAGAAATTAACAGGTTCGCCCTGCAAATGACAAAGCATTGTCCACAGCCGCCTCAGTCGTGCAGCCGGTATTTGCATGTCCATCTGAGGAATGTCTCGCTCTAAATAAGAACGGATAAGGTTTTCAATCCATTCCATGGCAATCGCATCTGTTGGCGCCAAGTAACTTTCGGGAAACCCACCTTTCAACCAAAGCTTTTGGATATCTTGTGTCGATATTGAGGGAACTTCCAATAGGTTTAGACCACTGAGTTCTATATAACTAATACGCCCTGCCAGGCTTTCTGATGATTGACGCAAAAGATCCATCGACGCAGAGCCCAATAACAGAAACTGTCCATATTTTCTACCTTGCCGTCTGTTTTCGTCAATAATACCCCGAAGAGTCATGAATAATTCTGGAACCCTTTGGATTTCATCTAAAATAACAAGTTTATCTTGATGGAGAGACAGAAAGGCAAAAGGATCACTGAGTTTCAATAAATCTTTTGGCGATTCTAAGTCTAAATAAAGGGAGGGGATATCTTGAGCAATTTTTGTCGCAAGTGTTGTTTTGCCATTTTGCCGAGCACCCAAAAGGGCAACAGCGGCTGAATGCTCCAAAGTTTTTTGTAATTTAGGCGTAATCCAACGATTGATCATACCTTGTATTTTAGGAATCAAATTCCGAATTTGCAAGGTAAATTTGTTTTCGCTACATTCCCCCTAAGCAAATCCCTCTTGCAAAAGGGTGATAATAAAAATTATCACCCTTTGTGAGAAAAGGAGAAAAACAAAGGGGTGAGCGCTTGATTAATAGATAAAACGTGTTAGAAAGGCGATCTACTTAATAACACATAACGAGGTAAGTGATGAAAGTAAAATTAAATGTTTTGTTCCACACTACCCGTCATTTTTGTAGCTCGGTGAGTTGGTAGAGGGTTTTGAGGGAGGTTAGGAGGAGGTTGATAGCAGCAAGCAGGCTCTGTCCAAACGTTCGTTGGAAAGCAAGCATTCCTCGTCTAAAGACAGACCACAAAGGGGCCTGGATGGTTTCCTTCCACGGGACGTTGATGCTGACCCCCACAGAATAAATTAGGAAAGCCGCGATACTGAGGACAATGAGGAGCGAGGTTAATCTTTTAGAGTCCTTCATGTGGGTGCCTTCCCAATTGAATCCGCTGGTTTTAAGTTTTCTAAACATTTCTTCAATCGACCAACGTTTGCGGTAAATATTAAGAATATCCTTGGCTCTAAAGGGTTGATTGGTTAAGACGATAACAAGAGCGCCATCTTTGGCCCTGGTCCCTGCAAAATAGACCGTTGATCCATACATTTCTTTTTCGATCACGCGTGATTGTTTAGAGTTAAGGTGCTTAAAGAATTCTTTGATATGAAGAGGTTTTTCTCCATAAGGCACCAAGATGTTGTCTTTGGTACGGATAAAGAAGGGAATACGGTGTTGAATCAGCATTCTAATCCATTTATCTCCGATGAATTCACGATCGGCAAGGAGAGATCCTATACGCGAAAAACCAAAGACTTTATCAAATTCTTCTAAAAGGGAAATCCGTTCTAAGGCATTAGAATTG
>VGCX01000020.1 GCA_016869935.1 Alphaproteobacteria bacterium | reverse complement strand
ATGCGTGTCAAAATAGTTGAGACACATTTCTCCATCTGGCTGTACAACGATCGGTTCACTTCCCAGAGTTTTTGTATAAGTACCGTAGGAAAGACCTTCCTCAATAATGAGTGTAAAATCATAATAAGGTTCTGTCTGAGTGAGGAGATTGATAGTCCAAGCACTTTTTCCAGCGCGGGTCATTCCAAGAACTGCACAGAGTTGCGGTGTATCGGAAAGAAAAGTGGTATATCCTACCAGCGTTCCATTAGGCCCATCGAAAAGAGCTTCTGCATGTTCCAAGTAGCCTACAAACGAGGAGGAGAAGGGAAGCATCGGTGCTAACCAAAAATCAAGACCATCATCCCGGTGTACATTATATTTTCCCCAAAGATTTCCTGGCCAAATTTGATACCACATTTTTTTAGTGGTAGCAGCTGATGAAATATTTGTTGTCCAACATTGAGCGTCTCCCATTCCATTAATAGCAGCCTCAATTTGACGTGTTTTAGAAATGAGTAACTCTTGATTTTCTGCCCAAACGTGGACTACATAATCATAGTCAATGGGGTAAACATCTCCTTGTGATAGGCCGCGGATCTTGGCCTGCTTGGTTTCAATAGCTGTAAGCAGTTTTTGTTTTTTAGAATCTTCATAAGAAGATCTCACTCTCATGAGCGTTGATTCTTCTTTGGATAATTCTTTTTGAACGCTTTTAGGATAAAGATTAACTGTGATGCTATAATCCAAAAATGGAAGATTGGTTAAATTAAAAACTATTCCTGGGGATGTTCGTTGAGGTCTTCTTTTTAAGACAACAATGTTGTGATAATATCCATCATTAAAAAATCCAAACTCCTTGCCTGCTTGGCATCCACCATGCCAAAAGTTTTCTTGAATCGTCTCTTCCTCATTAAAAAGGCTTATAGGATCAAAATTAGCGCGTGTGGTATAGGAAGGGTTTAAGAAATAGGCATAATGTTTAACATGTTCCTCATCATCCATCGGTTTAATGTTACAACCCGCGGAATTCAGAATAGAACCCATGACAGCGTACTGATGATTTAATGCTTCGTTCATTGTTTTTAAGAGCGAACGATAGTGTGAAGCTTGCTGCTCTACGTTAAAGGTGATGGGAGAATCTGTTGTGATCGGCTTTGACAAAAAAATAACCAACTGCTCTTTTCTAAGTTGGTTATTCTTCATTCGACTCCAGAGTCTAGTAAAAATGGCTTCTCTGGTTCGTTTGCTCCACTCATTAGAGCATGTTTTTGTTACCTCATCATATTTGAGAAGCTCAGTTCGGTAGTTGCTATTAACTGACCAATGCATTTGACAGCGTGTCTGCTCATCTAAGGTATGCAGAAATCTTCTGATAGCATCATTGAGTTGGAGTAATGAAGATTCACTTCCTTGGCGTAAATCAGGAACTTCAATTTTATATCCTTTGGCGACAAATCCCCCAATGCCAATTCGGTTATAGACTATAAGACCTTCTGCGAGCCATCCGTTTGGAGCTCCATAGTCTATCTTGCTTTGGTGATCCTTTACTGGAGTCTCACAAGGGTTGGGAAGTTGTATTTTTTTAAAATCAATACTCCACGCTTTTCCATTAACAACTGTATCGATGAGATCTTTGTCAAAAGACTTTGGTCTCCCTTGACGAAAGTTAAACACATAAAGAAGAGTTGCTATGAGAGGAACAAAACAACCTGCTAATGAGATCAATGAATTATTTTGAGGAGAGCTCGTTGCAAAAATAAAAAATATCGAAACAGCAAGCCCACCAATCACAATAAAAACGTTGCTAGCTTCAATGCCCCAAAGGAGACCATCGCTTTTATCACCAGCATGAGTGTTGTAAATGTGAAGACTCATTTTTTATTGGACATACAACTGCTACAAAATGTTCAATCAAGTTATAACAAATTAAAATAAAATTTATTTATGTCAATAAAGTTTATGTATTTTTTTAAAATCTTTAAGAAAAAAAATATTTTGCTATTGTTCAATTAATCTAAATGTCTAAACAATCACTAAAAAATAATGATCTTTCACAAGAGGACCTTCAAGGATTAGGTCTTTACTGTGACAACGACATTTTAAAATCTATAGATTTCATCGCAGATAACCTTCACTGGACAAGAAACACTCTTATTTTAGAGTCAATCAAGCACGTTCTTAATTTGATAGAAAGATTCAATAATAAAATTTTTCCAGACTTTGTTATCCAAGCAAGAGCCTTACAAGTGGCAAATCGTTGTAATTTTCATTTACTAAAAGATTTTACACAGAATTCTACTGAATCTGAAAAAATAAGGACAGGATGTTCAGTTTCCCCAATCATTTTAAAGAAGATTGATTCTATTTCTGATTCAATAGGATATTCAAGAAATTCTTTTATTTCACAATGTCTTGCTCATACAGTAAATATTGTAAGAGACGAACAAGCTGATCCTCTGCCTAATATTGTAAAAATAGCTCGCGTATGCTCTAGATCTCTATCTTTTGATTAATGAAACAAATATGTCTATGAAATACATGCTGAAGCAGAAAGCACAAATGGATCTTACTTTGAGTAAAAAACTTTCTTCCTGTGCTCTTATTTTTTATTGGAGGGTCGTTTGTTCTTTTACAAGCAATGCCACCAAAAGTTTTTAGAAAAGAAGTAACTGAAAAAAACACGACAACAGAACGTACTGAAGAACAAGGTCGAAGAATTACAGATTCTGATGATGATGATTTATCAAGTGAAGAGGAGCGTGGAATAATAATAGGAGCAAAAGAGGAAGTGAAAAATGATGAAATCTTAGTTGAAGCTTTCAGAGAAGAAGTAATGGATTTAAAAGAAAACTTTACTCCTCTCTTGTTTGCTTCCTTCAAAGAGGCACTAGCTAAAAATCCACAAGCTAAACGATTTATTTTAAATTCAACAAAAGATGCCATTTATGCCTCTGAAGAAATGCAATCAACTTCTATAAAACTAGCTGAAAATCGAACAATCGCTGAATACCTTGGCAAGTTATGGGTTGGACCTAATTATACGACTAGTCCTATTTGTTTGGAGAGTAAGGATGGCCTAAAACGATATCGGTTTCCTAGTCCTAAATTTAAAGGATTAAGCAGTCGTGCAGATACTGGCTTTCAGTCTAATTTTGATTGGAGGGCAGATAACACAGTAGATTGGAGTCTTACGCCTGGAGAATTAAAGAGGCAAAATGCTAATTGGGGAGATGGTCATCTTGATGTTCTATATTAAAAGATAAAATATAGTCTATAGTCCAATTTAGAAAATTAATAACTTAAGATAACATTAACTCGACGCGATCTTTCTCTATAAAAAGTCTTCCATTATTCATGACCTACATTATCTTAAGTTATTGATATTCATAATATTATAGAGATTTATAGAAATTTTGTCAAGAAGTTTTATTACACATATCATATCCCCATTATTCAAAATATAGGCTTGTGACATTGACTTCATTATGGTAATAGAAACTCATGGATATTCCAACATTTCTAGAAGAATTTGATGATTACTCACTAGAGGATGGTGATTTCAATTACCAGGATCATTTAGAACAGATAAATTTCATTATTAAGGCATCCACCAAGAGAAAGCCTAAAGCCTCTGCAATTAAATTGACTCAAGCCGTCATTAAAATACTAAAACAACATAAAAATCCACTAAAGGTAAGAGAAATTTTTGATGCTTTAGAACGAAGTGGCTATCAGTGGAATTTCGAATTTCCTTTAGCAAGTCTTCATAATCATCTTGCCTCATTAAAGCCTTCCTCTGGCATTATTCGTACTAAAGATAACAAGTATGCTCTTGTTGACAAGTGCTCAAAAAAATAAAATTTTTGGAAAAATAATTTTTTATTTTTTTCTTGTAAGGATGTATTTTTTCTGTATTGGAAATTTTTTTGATTTTTTCTAAAAATAGCTCAATCATACTGGAGGTCCCTTCCTATCTAGCTCTAGAGAGTTAGTAGCAGTAGTTTTTAAAATGCAATTATCGATTTGATTAAATTGAGAGTTGCTTTTAAAAAGATTTGTGCTAGTGCGCTTTTCTTTAAAAAGCAGATACTTTTATTGACTCTGTCGTGATTATGTGAAATAGACAATAAATCTCAATGATTAACTATCGTTGTGATTTAACCCCTAACCCCCAAAAACAAAATAGATATGAAAAAAGCACTCGTAGCTGCATTAGTCATGCTGTCAGTAACAACTAGACTTTTGGAAGCAACCATATTAACAGAAGGTGGTAATAACATTACTCCTATTGATAGCAATACTAGTAACCTATCCTATTGGAATACGTCATTGTTTCAAAAGAAAGTACGCCAGATAACAGATGAAGAATTAAATGGCACTGTTCCTATTCAATTATCTTTGAATTAGCAATTATACATCCCAATGGTTGTGCCCTTTCCACAAGGGAGTTATCTTTTAGATAAACCAAATGTAGTAGCAAGTAGTATTGGAGGTTCTAATGGATTAAACGTTTGCGTACCAACTGTCGATAACGTGATAACACGGCTTAATCTTAATAGTAATAATATAGAAAACCGGTTTAATCGTAGTGATGCCAATTTGGATTTTAGTGTATTATGTGATCCAGTTAGTGAAGGGGCGACAATAATTTCCATTGATTGCATATTTGCTAATATTAATTATAGCAAGAAATTACATATCAATGTATTAGGTAATTCAAAATAAGTCATTTTATCAATAAACATGGATGGATTTAAAGACAATCCATGTTTTTAAAAAACCTATTAAAAAATCAGTCGCGAAAGGTATATTAATTAATTTTTATTGTTAACGCTCATTATTATGACTTTTTTTCATTTTATCCTACTAGGGTTAATCTCTTTTTGGCCTCTTAGTACTACTTCAAAAATAGAGGAATCAAAAACATTTTTAAAAGAAAATACAGTTCAATATGAGCAACACATTTATGGAATTGATAACGAAAACAAAGTTTGGGAAGGCAATGTCAAAGATAAAAAAGATTCAACTGATAATATTATAGTCCCTCATGCACATCCCATTTTGTCTCAAAAAGAAATTGTTTCTATATTTTCTGATGTGCAAGGAAAACCCGTTTTTGAAGATAAAGAAGGCATCTTCTATTATGAAGATGGAAATGTAATAATTGATCCAGTCCTAAGAGGACAAACATCAGCTGACCAAGTATCATCTGCTAATGGTCCTGATCAACCCAAAATCACCTTTTCGGCTTTAGACGAAAATAAAAATATCATCCTTGCTGCAACTGAGACCTCTCCTATTCCAACAGATTGGCAATTAAAATATTTTGGGTACATTGGAGTAGATCCTGATGCACCAGCTCCGAATGGGAGTGGACTCACAATCTTGCAATGTTACTTGCAAGGCGTGGATCCTATGCCGGAAGAAGCGATCAGCATGACGGTCAGTGCAACAGGTCCCTTTCGAGCACCTGCTAATGTGACTTTGGTGGCTTCAATAACTCATCCAGCTAATGTTAAAGTAAGTCATATTGATTTTTTTTATGGGACTCTATGTTTAGGAAGTGCAACAACAGAACCTTATCAAGTTACCCCAGTTCAAACGTTCAGTGCAGATCATTGGACTATTCAAGCTAAAGCTTATGATACAACCGAACACGAAATAGCAACAGCGACTGCTCAATTTGATGTTCTTCCATCGAATCGATATTATCGCGGGCACTTACCTGATATTTGGAACCTTGCTGATTTAAATTATCTTTCGTCTATTATTGCTTTGGATTCTCAATGTGGTGTCCAGTTAGATGGCATTACTAATACCTCTTCAACTAATTTTGACAACTTGTATACAGGTGCGTCCTACCCTTGGTTTTTGAGAACTTGTTCGGATTTAAAAGAACCATGCAATCACGTCATCAAGGTTAATGGCCAAATAGATTATCTTCCAGTCAATGTGATTCCCACCATCGCTGGAGTCAGGGTTGGAGACCAACCTCCGATGATGGCTTTTGGAAGTCAAGCTCGCAGAGGAGCAACTCCACTTTATATTAATCAAACCTATCATTTTGGAATTGCTGCTGGAGGTGAGCGTCCAGATATACCAAACAATCTTAAAATTGAAGTTTATGACAAAGATCCTTTTGTTTCTGGAGCTAGCAATATAGCTGCAGTTTTAACAACAAACTACACATTACCTTGTTCCTCTAATCCATCAGATTGGAATAATTTTCAGACTAATCAATTTACTAGAGATTATCACTTGCTTACCAATTGCAATGGAAAAACGCTCGATTTCGACACGCAGATTACTTATGAAACCTTGGGCGCACTTGATACATGGGGACAATCTGGAAAATATAATTTTGTTTTAACACATAAGGCTGCCAATGACTCATTTTATTATAAGGTGAGTTTCATGGGAGCGGGTTGTACGCCAAGTGATCCTACACTTTTTGATATGGCGAGAGATGCAGCAAAAACTGCGCCAGCTTACAACCTCAGTTACTCTCTTGATTTTGAAAGTCCACTTCCTTGGAGATCGGTATTAATTGATCAACCTCATTTTCAAGGCATCCCTCTTCCAAATGAATATCAGGGCAAAAGTCTTGATGAACTCATTCATCAATCATCTCAGGTTGTTGATACGCTGCCTCCTCCTGAACAAATTGGATTAGACCTTGTTAACATTAATAAGAGTTCTGAGCTTAAAAGTCATCCCAAATTAGACAAATTAGTTGATGATTTAGATGACGATCCTTACAGAATAGCGAATTACGTTTTAAATCAAATAGAGCTGACTGATGCTGTCGGATATAACATTACAGCTAGTGAAGCTAATTTAGATCCAACTTCTATTAACCCTCAAGGAATTAGTCGCGACGCGCTGGCCACTTATTTGGAAAGAC
Source organism: Alphaproteobacteria bacterium (assembly GCA_016869935.1). GTDB lineage: Bacteria > Pseudomonadota > Alphaproteobacteria > UBA7879 > VGCX01 > VGCX01. Next base: position 8,975 of record VGCX01000020.1, on the reverse strand, counting down.
AAGGATCTCCCATTGAGCAGTGTGCATTATTAATCTATCTATTAAGGAAAGCGGGCTATCCTGCAGCTTATGTTTTTCCAAATCATAACACGACGCTGATGTTTGATCAGCCGCTAAGCAAGATGCTCAAAATACAGCTTCGCGGAACGATGAGTTTTTTAGAAAATGCTGCTGAACCAGAATTAATTCCAATCAATTATCCTTGGGTTGTATTTTACGATCATAAAGATCAGAAAAAATGGATTCATCTTTTTCCATGGATTAAAAACACCAAGGTCATCGAAGGAAAAAATCTCTGGGATTATTTTCCCTATGGATATAACGACGGAAAACAATGGCTCTTAAAATATCTTTGCAATGATCCTGCCGTTCGCAATCCTCTTGGAACAACAGATCCAGCTATCTTGAGAGAAGATAATATTGGAACTTTGTTTCCACTTTATGCGGCAAAGCAGCTTGCGTCAAACAACCTCGCTATTGGTGATATCGGAATCCAATTTACCAATCAGCCTTGCAATTATGAGAGTTGGGATGATTTTCCTCGTCCTTGGCAAACGGCGCCTGTCACTAGCGATAGACTCGCACAGAGTTTGGAAGTCGATCAAAATCCCAATCTCAGCCAAGATGCCAAAGACCAGTTAGCTGACATTTTTGACACAATCGAAGTGACAGTTATTAGCGATCGGGAAGGCAAAGGAAACGCTGACGCCAAGTATCACAAAGATAAAGGCGATCCAGTTATTGAAACAGGACCTCTGCGCCTGGCTAATCTTCATGATCGAACACTCTTGCTACATCACGAGGTAGTAGCAGGAACGAATAGTTCAGTGCAATATAAGATGATCCTTTCCTTGGATCCTTATGATGCTAATGAAGGAAGTAACGACACAGAGACGTACACTTTTTATAGTGGGGATCATCCCAACCCATCTTTAGATCAGCTACTGAGAAATAAGCAGAAGGTAAGCTCTAAAGAAGTTCTCGACGATCAAGATAAAAATATTTTGTATCATGTTTGCTATCGACATCATCAACAAATGATCAACAAAGCACCACCTGGATATAGAGAGCAGTTTCCTGGCATTTGTGAAAAAACAATAATTGATGATTCCCCTAATCAATTATTTAAGGGAGATATGGCCTGTTTGTCCTTATTTTACGGGAGGGTCACTCCTGAGATGATGGATTTTCAAGCTCAAAAATTCAATCAATGCCGAGAGGCTCTCACAAAAGATCCCGATTCAATAGAAAAACAAAATGCCATAAAAGGCCAATATCTAGCGATCGTTGGACAGTCCTATTACCAAATGGTTGGAGAGTCTCAACAAATGCTAGAATGCATGACTAAAACACATGCCATATCTTACACAGCTCATGGTTTAAGTAAATTATCTCCAACTCGTGATTCCAATAATCAAATAGTACTTATCACTAATACCAACACTCAAACTCAAGATTTAGATTTAGTCTATCCTAATGTCGATATGAGCTTTCAAATTCTAGCTCATGTTGATAATGAAAGTTCTCATTTAGATTCTGGTGATTCATCGCAACCTGCTTTTGATACCGCCTTGGAATTAATTACCGGAGAGGGATCAGCTGATGAACATCGCGTCATTAACAAACTCTACAACCAAGAGAATGCCATTTCAACCGTCAAACTGCTTGATATCGCTCAAGGCTGGACATCGGAAACAGGGCTAGCAACAAACGGTGGAACAGGAGCAGGGGCCGTTGTTCTCACTGCTAACAATTATATAGAGGAAGGAGGTAAACCATATGGTTGTAAAAAAACAGCAGATGATACTTTTACCACAAATTCTCTTGCAGATTGGAATAATCACCTTACTGGTTGGTGGACAAATGTAGTAATTAATACTCTCTCAAATGCTCAAGAAAATTTGATCATCATGACCCCTGGTCCAGTCACTGCAAAAGGCCAACAAGGGGGGATGCCATATACTGGTGTAGGGGCAATGATTCTTACTCCTAGCAGCGCGGCTGGCCTTATTACCGGAAGAGCAACCATCAACGGCGGCTATGGCGCACCAACACACCAGTTTGAAAATGGTGGAGCTTCTATTAATGTTCCAGCTACAACAATCGGTAGCACAGTCACAATACCTGATTATAAAATTGATACCACTCCGCCACCAAGTGATGTCTCTCCTAATCCTGTTACAGTCAATCCATTTGGACCTGGTGGACAATATGATCTCCTTCATCGTATTGGCATTAATAGCCCTCCCCCCGGTAATCCATCTGATCTGTCGCAACCAACCCAATCATCACAACCATCTGATCTGTCGCAACCAACCCAATCATCACAACCATCTGATTTGCCGACGCCATCAGCGGCTCCAACTAATTCGACTCATGATCAAGCTCCAATAGGTTTTCCTGTTTTTTATGGAAAACTCAAAACCTTTGTCATGGACCCAGTCAGCGTTGCAACTGGAGAATTTTATATCAATGCTTTGGATCTGAAATTAAATGGGCCGATGCCTCTTGAAATCCGTCGCATTTATAGCTCTCAAAGTACCGTTAATGAAAATTTAGGTCATGGATGGAGATTGAGTTATTTTTCCTACTTAACACTTTCCAATGATAGCGAAACAACACCAAGCCTCATTCAAGCTGCTGAAATGGATGGCTCCGTTATTGCCTATCGTTACAACGCCGATCAAAAAATTTGGATACCTCTACCGAGCGACAATCCAACCCTCATCAACGAAAATGATACCACCACGCTTGCCAGCAAAAATCTTTTCAACAATTGCATCACACAAACAACAGATAATGGTCTCATCACCTACACTCTGACTGGTGCTGATGGGAGTCAAAGAACTTTCAAAGTGCACCCTGAGCTAACTCATCAGCGGCCTTATCTGGATAGATGGAATGACAACCAAGGTAACTTTTATCAATTTTTCTTTGGCCAAAATAAAAAATCTTCAGACTATGAACAACTCATTCGCATTAACTCGAGCAATGGCAATAGCGTTCGCTTTAATTACGACACCACTGGTCATATCGTGGAAGCTTTTAGCAATGATGGACAATTTTTAAAATACAGCTATGACGGCAATGGAGACCTCGTCAAAATAACCCTGCCGGATGCATCAACTATTTCCTACAGTTACAGTATTCATAATATTGACGCTGATTCGTATCATCTCCTCACTCAAGAAATCAAACCTGGTGGGCGCATTTTAAAAAATTCTTACGATCAACAATGCCGCGTAATATCGCAATATGCCACCACCGGAACCAGTCCCACTCCGACACTCAGCGGCACCTTTGCTTATCATATTACTGCTGCCAACCCCGATAGTACCATTGAGGGCACGACGACCCTCACGGATTCTACTGGCAACACGACCACCTACACCATTTCTCATAATCAAATTGCAACAATTACCGCTCCACAAAATAAAGTCACCACTCAAACTTGGAATTTCAGTGACACCTCTCGATCATTAGCCAGCGTCACTGATCCACTAGGGCTCAAGACAACTTACCAATACGACAATCAGGGCAACGTCACGAGTCGCAGCGTTACAGGGAAGATTACAGGGAATGGCTCTAATGAAACAGCAACGACGCAATTTAGATATAATAATCTCCATTGCCTCTCCTCCTCCACCGACGCAATTGGAAACATCACTTCCTATACTTACGGCAACTCCTCACTGCCTTACAATCCCACAAGCATTGTTACAACAGCTTCTTCAGGACAAACAATCAACTCCGTTCAAATTGACTACACCCAAGCTGGGGGTGCCTGTGGACTTGTTTCCAACATTAACAATAACGGAGCAATCACAGCTTACACTTATGAAAAACATGGATTTCCAAATTCTGTTGTCAAGAAAACAGGAACTGGCGATCCCGACATGATAGCAACATTATCTTGCGATATGAGAGGCAACATTGTCACTGCTACCGATACCCTTGGCCAAAAAAGAACATATTATTATGATCTCTTCAACCGCCCCACCGGATTTGAAATCTACGACGCTACGGGAGCTCGCATCGATTGGCACTTCAATTATTACAACTACAATGGAGAAATAGAATGGGAACAAGGAGCCCGCTTAAATCCTGCTGACTACACTAGCTATAACTACGATCGCGCAGGACATCTCCTTCAAAAATCAACTTACTTAACAGCTGGAGCTCTTAGTTGGGCTGGACTTGCGGTTGGCAATGCTGGTCTTGCTACGACTTCCTATAACTACGATGCTCAAGGCAATTGCACGTTGATGGTCGATCCCAATGGCAATAAAACAACAATGGATTATGACACATTAGGAGAAATGACTTCGCGCATATTTGCTAATGGAGCGAAAGAATCATTCGCCTACGATTCTGGTGGTAACATGGTCACTCATACAACCCTTCTTGGAGCAACAGAATCTTTCACCTACACCTCTACTGGCCTTTTGCAATCAGCTTCCCGAGCTAATGGCACAACAACCAACTATCGGTACGATCTCATTGGCCGCCTCGTTCAAGAAATGCCTTCTACTGGGCCCACCTGCGATATCAGTTACAATGGCCACACCATCACGCGAACTTTCAGCAGTTCTGGAAAGAGCCTAGGATCTACCTCTGAGAGCTATGACGGTCGCGGCAACTTATTAGGAAAAACTGACATTGCTGGTAATCAATGGAGCTACAGCTACGATGGACTCAATCGCATCAAAACTGAACAAGGTCCACCAAGCTCTGGCAATAGCGCTCAACAGAGTGTCACTCACTATTACGCTCTCAACTTTGAGTCACTTCTCAACGGAGCTGGAGAATGGATTAACCGATCCTTAGACGCTGTGGGACGCCCGATCTTAACAACTTCCTACAACAAAGATGGCAGCGTTGCACAAAATATCAGCAACCATTACTCGGGAGATCATCAAAGCGTTGAAACAACTGTTGGAACTGGTAACAACGCCATCACCACAACAACCTACAGCGACACTCAAGGTCGTCCTCTCACGATTAAAAATGCTGATGGAACATTTAAACAATTTTCTTACGATGCGAATGGTAATCTTACCCTTTCTGTTGATGAAGAAGGAATCGGATCAGCTTACACCTACGATGCACTCAATCATCTGGCCTCTCAAACAATCCTTCCGGATGGAACCTATATCGCCTATAATTACGATGCCACTGGCAACCTCCTCACACGCACTATGCCAGAAAGCCTAACTGAACAAAAAAGCCTAACTGAACAAAACTCTTATAACACCGCGGGAGAAAAAACAGCTTCATCACTTATTGGCTCCGATGGAGCCACAACACGTAACTACACATATCAATATCAAAACGGACTGCTTGCTTCTATCGCTGATCCACGAGGCTTCACAACCACTATCACCTACGATGATTGGCAGCGTCCCACGAACCTTACTTCAAGCGGATCTAGCATTCCCCAACAAAACCAAACAACTACGTACACCTACGACCCACGAGGATTGATTACTTCCGTTGAACAACACTACAACGATTCCTCCACAGGACCCTCGACTCTTGTTTCGAGAGCCTATGATGCTTACGGACAACTCACATCGGAAACAACTTCACTCAACGGAAACCCTCTCTCCTCTTGGAGTCAAACGTGGGACGAAGCTGGAAGAAGAACAGCCCTTAACTGGAACTTAGACCAAACAACTCCAGGAACAGAGTATGCTTTTTCTTACAACGCTCTGGGAGAAATGACTGGCGCTCAGAATGGCTCTGGGACTTATTCCTACGGCTATGGAAATAATGGACTGCTTGTAAAACGTACAACTCCATCCGGAACAACCTCCTTTACCCGTGACGGGCGCGGACGCATCACTGATTTGAGCAACACAATTAATGGAACAATAGCACTTGCTGAACACCTCGATTGGACTACTGGCAATCGCATTGCAAGTTACAATGTTGTTAATGGCTTTCCTCAAGAATCGCGCAACTATGATTATTTTGGCACAAAATTATTTCACGAGCCATTCTTAATGACTTACGCCTTGAATCAAAATTTTCGTCCCAACAGCACACAAACATCATTAACTCTCTTTGATGAGCCATCCTTACTTTCTGCAAATGTCAGCACGAGAAGAGATGGAATTGGAGTTAGAACAACACAATTTATTGGGGATAGATCAAATCGTGTTGCTGCTCAAGACAATTTCACGCGAGTAACTCAATCAATTACCTCTCTTTTTGGGAGCAATTATAATTATACGTTTAGCTACGATAACGTTGGCAACACTATCACAGGATCATCTCTCTCTGACTCACTTCAAAAACAAGTTGATCAACAATTCACTTGGGACAGTTTTAACAGACTCGTTTCTATCGAGCAAAAAAGTAACATCACCGAACCATCATACACAACCAGATGGGGTGATAGTTTTGCTTGGAAAACTGCTTATGATGGCCTTGGAAGGCGCATCCAGACAGAATCTGGAGGCAGCACCATCAATTACTACTACGATCCTGAGGTAGAGTTTTTGGAACTGGGACACAGTGTTAATGGAACGAGAATTTGGAATTTGTATGGACCTGATCGCAGTGGAGTCTACGGCGGAGCACAAGGCATCGGTGGATTAGAAAGTACTTTTGACGAACATAGCAATACGACCAAGCAATGGGTAAATAATTATTTTGGTGATGCTCTTGGATGGCATGATCCCTCATCATACCAATCCTTCTCAGTTCCTCTCCTCACCCTGGGAGCGTATGGACCAATGCTTGGCTCACCAATTCCAAAAACCTCCGACCCTCAGTGGCGCGGCCATTACATCGATGACACCGGCCTCTACTACATGGGAACTCGCTACTACGACCCCGTCAATGGAAGATTTATTTCTCCTGATCCGCTTGGGCACTCATCGAGTTTAAGTTTGTATGACTATTGCAATGGTGATCCGGTTAATGGACTCGATCCAGATGGACGGTGTGTGGAGGGAACAGCCAAAGGCTACACATTGGGAACTTTTGCAGAGTATGGTAACACCGCTCAAGCTGTAGGAGGTTTTGTTGGGACGCTTGGCTCTTATGCAACTCCTGGACTTGGAGAAGCTGCTTTTGCACGTGACGTCGCTGGAAGTGCTTGGCATGGACTTCAAGCGCTTGGTGACATGTATAACAATGGATTAAATTGGAGAAATGGAACGACGCTAGGATTATCAGCTCTTGGTGTTGGAGCTGGGGCTGTAGCTGCTCTAGTTCCTACTAAGGCTGCTGTGGAGGCGGCAGCAAGTATTGAAGAGTCTTATGTATCAAGCTTCCCTGCTGGCTACCAAGGTGGCCCTGGTGCTATGTGGAAAGGAGAAGTTAATCAACTTTCAGAAGAATTAAATCCTTCTGTTTTTCGTCAAGGTACATTTGCAGATGAATCTGTCGGATGGAAAGGAAATCTAATTAAAGGTAAACAATGGTCAGCAGAGAATCCTCTGACCACTCCGAACTATGCAAAAAAGTATGGCTTACCGGAGGAAAATACAGGTAATCCAGATTGGATAGTTGGAGGACGTATTCAAGGAGGATATACAACTCGTCAAGCTCCACCGAGCCATAATAATCCAGTAAACACCGGTGGAGGAAAAGAAATTCTTCCTAATAATCCGAATGATGTCTTTTTAGACTTCTTTCATATGCCATAGAAAACAATGACCAAAATAAAAACAACTAGCGATATCTATCCAGCAGTTGAAGAGCTAATAAAACAACTGCGACTATATCCGAAATCTAATCTATCAGCTATTCTTGATCATCGAATGCATAAGGTTGCTTGGACAACGGGATCTGAGCTGCTTGAAGAGATCCATAATGTCCTAAAACAATCTCGTTCTGACTATGTTTCGCTATTTGATACTGATGTTAAAAATCAAATAGATCAGCTGATAGATGCTATTAAAACACAAATTAATCCAAAAATTGTCTACACCTCCCCCCCCCAGCATTCGAACAACAACTAACCACTGTCCTATTAAAAAGAGAAACTCTTTTATGCTGTCTCTCCTACAAGCTTTAGCGAAAATTTTATTACTAAATAATATCATAGCTTCTCATTTTTCTCCTCAAATAAAGAAAATTTTTTCTACAGGTTTTACTCAAAGCTTATTGAGTCTGATCTTCATTGTCGGACTACTTGGAAAATTCTTTTTTTTCTACGACGGCCTTGGAAGGCGCATTCAGACAAAGTCTCAAGGCAACACAATAAATTACTACTACGATCCTGAGGTAGAATTTCTTGAACTCGGTCACAGCGTTAATGGTAATAGACAATGGAATTTGCATGGACCTGATCGCAGCGGCGTCTATGGCGGAGCTCAAGGCATTGGAGGTTTAGAATCTTGCTTCACTGAAAACACCAAAACTTCTGTTGGCATCGTTAATAATTATTTTGGAGATGTGGTTGGATTGCTTTCCTCTGGAACTTTCACTCCCTACCCAAGTGCTCTTGGCGCTTACGGACCAATGCCAGGATCAAGTGTTGATCAGGCTCTCCAGCCTCAGTGGCGTGGACACTACTTAGATCCTACTGGCTTTTACTACATGGGAGCTCGGTATTATGATCCGCAGGGAGGGAGATTTATTTCTCCTGATCCACTCGGACATTCATCGAGTTTAGGTTTGTATGATTATTGCAACGGTGATCCAGTTAATGGATTGGATCCCGATGGAAGGTGTGTGGAGGGAGCCTCTGCAGGCTGGGCCAATGGGAATGGTCAATTCGCTGGAACCTATGATTCATCACAAGCTAGTAGCCAGCTGGCTTATGGTCTAGGATGGACCGTTGGTGGGGCGTTGGGAACAGTTAATGGAATGGCTGCAAGCCTCATAACAAGGCCATTGGCGGCTATGGGACAGAGTTTCAATGAAGTTACTAACTTTGCTGAAGAAAATCTCAATCTAGCACCTGGATCCTTGACAGCAGCAACATTTATGTTTGCTCCATTGGCCGTTGCTGGAGAGGT
>VGCX01000019.1 GCA_016869935.1 Alphaproteobacteria bacterium | reverse complement strand
TTGATAGACAAAAGCGATCAAACAAAAGGTTAGGTTCGATGACGCTTCTTAAATCACCCTCCCCGCCCAAAGGTTTTTTAAGAAAGTTTCGACCGGAACTATATGAATAATTTGATCGCCAACTTTCATGAATCGCTCTTTCGGCTCTAGGCAAACCACGGCGGCATAAGTTGGTTTGTATTCTTCCGTAAAGGCAATAAGCCCTCTAATATCGCTTTTATCAATCAATGCAGAAATTTTAATCTCCAAAGCAACATGCCCTTTTCCTAAAATAAAATCTACCTCGAGCCCTGTTTTTGTTCGCCAATAATTAATGGTATATCGTTTTTTATTAAGCTCACGGTATGCCATTAACTCTAGAAAAACATAATGCTCTAAATTATGACCTGCTTCGCTCCCCTTGAGCGTTTCAATGCTGCGCTCCCTTAAAAAATTTACAAGGCCTGTGTCAAAAAAATAAAATTTTGGAGCAGCTACTATAAGTTGGCGGGATTTCGTTTTTGTATAAGGGAAAATCACGTACCCTAATAGCATATCGATAAGCAAATCCACATACAGCTGTACGATGCCCACGCTAATCATGCATTCTCGAGCAATATTGGAATAATTCAACATTTCACCATTACTATAAGAGATTGCTTCTAAAAATCGATTAAAAGCCCCTAGCTGCCGAATGCGGCTTTCCTGCTGAATCTCTGGAATAAGATAGTCTGCAAGATACCCCTCTAGGCCAGAAATTGCCATTTCTCTATTGGTTTCCAAATAGTGCGAAGGGATAAGCCCCTGATTAAAAATCTTCAAAAGATCAAAGCTTGGAAGTTCAGGGTAGCACAAAGGAAAAAACAACTGACGCCACGCTCTTCCCCCAAGCAAATTGGCGCCCGCATTTTTTAACTTACGAAAGCTAGATCCACACAAAATAAAGGAAATACCCTTATAATTTTCAATCATCCAATGAACTTCATCTAACATCTCAGGAATTTTCTGAATTTCATCAATAATAATCGGATGATCGTGGGATACATGGTACAACTCTTCCCGCAAAAGCGAAGGATTACTATTATAACGCAAAAATATGTCCCGCTTCAAAAAATCAATATAAGGGCTTTCAGGAAAGTGTTCTTTTAAATAAGTAGACTTTCCTGTTTTTCTCCCGCCCCATAAAAATAAACTCTGACCTTTGGGTATTTTTAAATTTAAGACACGTTGAAGCATTTTTATCTCCTAGAAAATAGTCTAACTAATTTATAGGATCATGTAAATAAGTTTAACTAATTTTTAGTTATATACAAATTAAGCTCACTAATTTCTAGGCATATAGAAATAAGTTAGACTATTTTCTAGGTGAACTGTCTTTTAGCATAGGAAAGGTATTACGGTTTCCTGAAGGGCGAGCTAAGATTTTAAAGGCCTTTTCTAAAAAAATCATAGATACTTTCAGCGGTCTTTTGGTTAATTCCTTGAATTTTCTGAATTTCTTCGATCGTTGCGGATCTAAGGTCTTCGATGTTCTTAAAATGTTCTATAATTAATTTGCGCTTCTTTGGGCCAATACCCTCAATTTCATCTAGTAATGACTTTAAGCCAACACGGGTACGGCCAAGGCGATGGGTACCGATTGCAAAGCGATGCGCTTCATCTCGAAGGCGTTGTAAATAGTAAAGGGTTTGATCTGTTAGAGGCAATTGGAAGGGATCTTTGTTAGCCTGGTGAAAAACCTCTCGCCCGGCATTGCGATCAACTCCTTTAGAAATCGCAACGAGAGGGATCAATAGATTAAGATCTTGAAATACAGACATAGCCGTTGATAAATGGCCCTTCCCTCCATCAATCATGACAAGATCTGGAATCGGAAGATCTTTGTTGGAAAAACGACGCTTTAGGACTTCTTCCATCATGGCATAATCATCGCCCCCATAGTCAAGGGCCTGTTGTTTGGGATTCTTAATCGCAAAGGTTCGGTAGGATTTTTTGTCAAACCCCTCAAGAGTCGCAACAACCATGGCCCCATAAGGGGCTGCACCTTGTGTGTGACTGTTATCGTAAATTTCAATTCGTTCTGGTATTTTTGGAAGATCAAAGAGAGCTTGCACCTTTTCAAGAAGGACTTTCTGAGATGTAGCATGAGCCAACTTCCTTGCCAACGCTTCTTTTGCATTATGAAGAGCCATGTCCAAAAGTTCTTTTTTATTGCCCTGCTTGGGTACGTGAAAGCTGATCGTTTTCTTCGATTGTTCTTGGAGTGCCTCTTTTAAAATTGGGCTTAAAGGATAATTTGTTAGGATTTCTTTTGGTAAGGATTTATTCAAATAAAACTGCGCAAGGAATGTTTCTAAGACAGTTTCCTCAGTTTCGTCAAGAGCATGGGTTGGAAAAAACGAATGGTTCCCATAATTCCATCCGTGCCGAAAGAAAAACACTTGGATCGCTATAACCCCTTGGTCTTTTATTAGGGCAATAACATCTGTTTCTTCAAGGCGCCCTATCCGAACCCCCTGCTCTTCCTGAATACGATTTAGTGCTTGAAGTTGATCCCTAAGAAGTGCCGCCCGTTCAAACTCTTGCTTTTGACTTGCACTCATCATGCGGTCTTTCAGGGTTTTTTGAATATCGTGTGTTTTGCCTTGTAGAAATTGCTTAACCTGATCGAGGGATTCTTGATAACGCTCCTCAGAGATTTTTCCAACACAAGGCCCACTACACCGATGAATATAATATTGAAGGCACGGCCTTTTACGATGGCGATAGACAGTATCTTGGCATGTTCGAAGATTAAACGTTCTCGTCAAGAGTTCAAAAGTTTGTTGTACAGCAACTGTAGAGCCAAAGGGACCAAAGTATTCCCCGTTTTTCTGGACATTTCCCCGATAGACCATCAATCGACTAGGAAGATCACCCTTTGTTAAAACAAGATAAGGGTAAGCCTTATCATCCTTTAAAAGAACATTATAAGGGGGCTGGAATTTTTTAATGAGCGTTGCCTCCAGAATTAAGGCCTCCCACTCTGTTTTTGTGACCACAAATTCCATCGCATGTGTCAGAAAAATCATTCGCTGTAGCCGAATCGGCAAAGCATCAGGCCGCGTATAGGCAACCACACGATTCTTGAGGTTTTTAGCCTTTCCGACATACAAAACTTTGCCTTCCTTTGAAAGCATGCGATAAACCCCAGGGTCCTCTGACAAGGTTTTGACATATGATTTAATAAGGAATGCACTGGATTGAGTCATGAAAGTCTATCAAAAGAGTTTGTTTTTCAAAGCTTCAAAAAGCTCTTGGTGTTTGATTGGATTATTCTCTTTGAGTTTTTTTAAATTTTGCAGCTTCCATTGAATCGATGGGAATCGCTCAAAATCATAAATACTCCAGTCGGGTTCGCAGTTTTTTACGCTTAAAATAAAGCGCTTATCATCTTCTGTTAAACTGCTTGAAATTACCTGAACAAGTTTCTCCCTTGTTTCTTCATAATCTTTATAAGTAAATGCTTCTTCACTCATACCGACAAATTGGTTTTCCAGCGCCTGTCGTTGATCTTGAAAATTTGGTTCTAAAACCTCATGAATGGGGCGGTCACTAGATAGGAGGCACAAAAGAAATCCTTCGCGTACTTTGTTGAAAAAACCTTGGTCTTCCATTAAATATTTTACATCAAACAAGTCACGGGGGTGTTGACGATCAAGGGCCGCACATATTTTACCGCCATATAGTTGACTGATTGGAACAACAGGTATTGATACAAAAGCATTGAATTCAGACTCTGCTTTTTTAGAAAGGGGTAGATGAATAGGGTCTTCTAAGGTTCCGCGACCAACCAAATTAACCTCAAGTTTAATTTCTAAGTGAGCCCGTGAGATAATGAGCTTTCCTATATCACTTTTATGAATAACGCGAGCAGACTTAATAGCATTTTCAATACGCTTTTTGAGCCGTTCTAAAGCCTCTTTTATATGTGCAAGAGTTGTGGCTCTGTCTTCAAGGGGAAGGTACGTGAGGTCAATATCCACTGAAAGTCTTGGCATATTGCGCACAAATAAATTAATGGCCGTTCCCCCGTGTAAAGCAAAGCAAGGTTCCTTATGAACGAGGGGTAAAACATCTAATATTAACTGTACTTGGTCTCTATAAATTTTCACTTTTTTCAAGCTCTTTTGGAACGGTTATTTTGTATTTGTGAATGTAAATCCCATTTTTTTCAAGGTGCCGTTTTCCTGATCCTAAGTCTATCCTTGAAAGATCAAGAAAATCAACCCAAGCATGCTGACACTTTTCTGCCAAATATAGAAATAAACGCTTAACTTTTATAGAGGTACAGTTTTCGAGGAGTTCTTGTACAGACTGTGGACGCAGATTCCCTAGGCTTTCCATGAATTCATAGCACTCAAAAAGTTCTTGATGCTTGGGGGCAAGATGCAAACATTCAAATAAAGCACGGGCGGGGTTTGAGATTTTTACAGAAAAATTTTTTCTTTCAAGGTCAATAAGTCCCATATTAGGGGGTAAAAAGGATGTTGAGATATATTCTATTGATATCATCCAATCGTGATCTTTAAACCATAGCGGTAGATAATCTTTCTTATCTCCAATTAAAATAATTTTTGAAGGGTTCATTTCTAAGTAATGTCCCTTGCCTTGCAAAGAAAGGGCTGTACGCCCACCGACATGAACGGAAAGGTTTGCCTGCGTTTGCAGTGCGTAGATTCCCCCATAACAATCAACAATGTCCTCTGAGCGAATAACAGCCCCAGTGCCAATGGATTCAATCCAGCCAGTTTTTTTGTAGCGGCCTAACAATTGGCGAGAGATGTCATTTTCTTTGAGTTTTGAGGATAAAAAAACGGTTCCTGTAGGCCATTTTTTTAGCAATTTGTTTATTTTTGTTTGTTTAAGTATACTCATAGTTTATTTATGTCATAAAAAATAAACAAAATCAAGTTTTTTGTTTCTGTTCCTATGCAGGTACAGCTGTATTGACAACTGAGTTGAAATTTTCTTTATCTGGGTGTAAGGATAATAGGGAAGTTTATATATTCTTGAAAAACCCATAAGAAGGTGCCTATGAAAAATCTATCCATCGATTCAATCATTCGCGTCAATCATGCAGGCGAATATGGGGCTATGCGTATTTACGAGGGGCAGAAAGCCGTTTTGAAGAATACCCCTACTGCTCCCCTCCTTCAGCATATGTTAGATCAAGAAAAGCAGCATTTTGATCGCTTTGATCAAACAATGAAGGATCGCCGTATTAGACCAACGCTTCTCTCCCCCTTGTGGCATGTGGCCGGCTTTGCTTTGGGGGCTGGGTCTGCGCTCCTTGGGAAACGGGCTGCTATGGCTTGTACAGTTGCTGTAGAATCGGTGATTGACGAACACTATAACGCACAGCTTGAAAGCCTTGAAAATAAGCCAGACGAAGCGCCTCTTCGTACGTTAATTGAAGACTGCCAAAGGGAAGAATTGGAACACAAGGATCTAGGACTCAAAGAAGAGGCAGAAAAGATGGTGGGATACAAACCCTTTACTGCCGCTGTTAAAGCAGCCTCTCGTTTTGCTATTTTTTTATCAGAAAGGATTTGATTATGAAGAAAAACTCTCTTTTTAGACTATCCCTTGCGAACACATCCTCTAAACGCCTGAGTATTTGGCTTTATGGAAATTGTTTTCTGCTCCTGTGCACCCTAGTCTTAGGCGGCATAACGCGGCTTTCTGGGGCCGGGCTTTCGATTGTAGAATGGGATCCTATTTTAGGGATCTTCCCTCCTATTTTTCTGGAGCAATGGCATGCGGTATTCGACCTTTATAAGGGAACCCCTGAATTTCAAAAGATTAATTTTATGATGACGCTCGGTGACTTTAAGGTCATTTTTTGGCTAGAATATTTTCATCGACTTTTGGGGCGCCTGTTGGGATTTGCCTTTATTGTGCCTGGTATCATCTTTTGGATGAAAGGCTATCTATATCCTTCCTTAAAAAAGAGTTTTGTCATGATCACTCTCTTGGGTCTTTTACAAGGGTTGATGGGATGGTATATGGTCAAAAGTGGTTTGGTTAAAGATCCTCATGTCAGCCACTTTCGCCTGGCAGCTCATCTGTTGCTGGCATTGACGATCTACGCCTGGATTTTATGGGAAGCCTTTGCCCTAACATTTCATCGTCAGCCTGACTATTATGTTGAACGAACCTTTAGACTTATTTTGGTTTTTCTGCTTGGAGTCATTACCTATGGGGCCTTTGTTGCAGGGTTAAAAGCAGGTCTTATTTATAACACTTTCCCGCTGATGGATGGGGAATGGGTTCCGATGCATATTTTCAATTTGTCTCATGAAAGATATTTTGTTTACGATCCAGCCAATGTTCAATTTATTCATCGCTATCTCGCAATGGCTTTAACGCTTTGGATCGTCCTGTCTTCCCTTTACTATATTAAAGAAGTGGAAGATTCTCATTTAAAAAAGGCATTTTGGGCTCTGCAAGGACTTGTTTTATTACAATTTTTCTTAGGGGTAATGACGCTCATTTTTGCTGTCCCAATCAGTCTTGGCTGCCTCCACCAGGTTGGGGCTGTCGCTCTGTTATCTGGCGTTCTTTACATCCTTCATTACACAAGTTTGGGGAAGCGGTTTGTTGATAAGAATTTAATTATTAAGCATATCGATATAAAAAGCGCGCAAGAGTTTTTATCTAAAATGCGCGTGTAAAGAAAATGACTCAATCTTTCAATTATCTCTTGGTCCATGGGGCTTGGCATGGAAGTTGGTGCTGGAAAAGCCTTATCCTTTGTCTTGAGAGACTTGGTCACACAGTATTAGCGCCTGATTTGCCTGGCCACTATAAAAACCCCTCTGACTTTAAGAATATTACTTTAAAAAGCTATGTAGATTATATACAAAACATCGTCATAGAGCTTCCTGATCCTGTTATTCTTGTAGGACACAGTATGGCGGGTGTTGTTATCTCTCAAGTAGCAGAAAACATGCCAGAGAAGGTTCATCGCTTGGTCTATGTGAGTGGATTTATTCCAGAAAATGGGGGGTCGCTTCTTGACGAAGAAAAGAAAGCGGCCACTCCAACTGTCGCAAAAGCCATTACCATAAATGAATCCGAGGCCTCGATATCATTACCTTTGCATGATACTAAAACGGTTTCTAACCTTTTTTATGGAAACTGTAGTGATGAAACAATAAAATACTCATTATCACACTTACAAAAACAACCTTTGCTCCCTTTTATCGGAACAGTGTCAATTTCTGATCAAGGATTTGGTCGTGTTCCAAAGCTCTATATCGAATGTTTAAGGGACAATGCGATTATAATCAACGACCAACGCAGAATGCATTCACGTGTTGCATGTGATATCATAACGTTAGATACAGATCACTCTCCCTTCTTTTCAGCAACCGATGAATTGGCACACCATTTGCTAGCTTAGGTGTATCTCTTTTACTTGCGTTCTTTAATTTTCTGAGCTACCCCCTTGTTCCTTATTTTGAAGCCATGCTAAGCTGAATCTATGACTGTAGCTCAACGTGCGTTTATTGTGGTGATTGTGTCGGCGACTCTTGCGGTTGGCGGGTCAGAGATCTACGCGCCGTCGCTCCCCCATTTAGTTCAAGAATTTGGCACAACGACAAATATGGTCCAATGGAGCATGACGCTTTACATTGCGGGTCTTTCCTTAACCCAACTAATTTATGGACCTATTTCTGATATGTTCGGGCGAAAAGGCCCCATGATCTTTGGAATGATTCTTTTTACCCTTGGTGCCTTTTTAGGATCAAACTCTCAAACGATTGAGAGCTTGTTAGTGGCGCGCCTTATCCAAGGCATTGGGGCCGGCGGACCAACGGGCCTTTGGCGTTCGATCGTCCGGGATGTTTATCATGGCCCAGCTCTTGCAAAACATGCCTCCCACCTAACGTTGACCATTAGCGCAATTTTACCGATCGCCCCAAGCTTAGGGGGATATCTTGAAAGCACCTTTGGGTGGAAATCTGTTTTTATTTTTATGGGAATATATGGCTTTTTTGCCCTACTCTTCCTGATCTTTTTCTTTCAAGAAACAAACCATTCCCTAAACCCAGATCGATTAACTTTTCAGACCACGTCAAAAACGTACTGGAGCATTGCAAAACATCCTGTTTTTATGGGAGGAACGCTCATCACATCCCTTGTTTTCGGCATGAAATTTGCCTCCATCCTTGTAGCACCAATCTTCTTCATCCAATCTTTGGGATTTACGCCTATTGAATTTGGCTGGGTTACCAGCTTAAGTGTTGTAACGTCTTATACGCTCTGTGGAATTATCAATAGTCAATGCGTGGGACGATTCGGATCAAAAACGATGCTCAAAATTGGCATGGTGTGCCCCTTAATTGCAGGACTTTTCCTTGGTATTTCTTATCTTATCTTTGGTCTGCAAACGCCGTTATTGATTATAAGCCTCTTTATTTTATATTGTGGGGGAGCGCTTGTGTTTCCAAATGCCTTTGCAACAGCTTTTAGCCCTTTGAGTAAAAACATTGGCTATGCTGGGGCTTTTTATGGCTTTATGCAGACGGGCGGGGGCGCTGTTCTTGGGGGATTAATTTCTTATTTGCCGGATACAAGTCCTCTTTCTTTGGCTGGAACACTAATTGTGGTCAGCTTCCTTAATTTCTTTATCTTTCATCAATTGATTGCGAAAACTTCACAAAACTAAAGCTTTATAAGGTTAAGTATAAATGTCTAAGGGATGTACGCTTTGAATGATATTTTTATTGACTCGTTTTATTAGAATATGTACTCTTTTAATGAATAAAGGAGATTATTATGCCCAGAGCTGTGGTTAAAGATAACTATCGTTTTGCCATGCGCATTTCACCAGAAAAGAAGTCAAGACTGGCACGCGCAGCAGCCATTCAAAATACTGATTTAACAGAGTTTATGCTCCGCAATGCTCTTAGCGCAGCCGATGTGGTTATTGATAAAGCAGAACACATTATGCTAACGGAAAAACAAACACGCTTTTGGATGGACCTTCTTGAAAATCCGCCCAAACCAAATGCTCGCCTTATTGCAACCGCAAAAGCTCTCCCTGATGATCGATGAATATTTCTACATGGCGTGAAGAGCCTATATCCAAAAAACATGATCGCAAAGACTTTGATTGCGGTCAAAATGATCTTAATATTTTTTTAGCCCAATATGCCCGTCAATCTCATGAGTTGGGCGCGTCAAAAACATACGTTGCTATTGATAGCACTGATGGAACGACGATTTACGGGTTTTATACCCTAAGTCCTGCTCAAGTTGATTTTAGTAAAATTCCTCCCTCTATTCCATCTGTAGGGCGTTATCCTATGGGCTGCTTTAGACTTGGGCGGCTTGCTGTTAGAAAAAACCTTCAGGGACAAGGGCTTGGAGGGCAATTACTAATGTCTGCTGCGCAGCGTTGTATTAGAGCTTCTCAGGAGGTTGGAGGAACAGCTCTATTAATCGATGCAAAAGACAAGGATGTCGCAGAATGGTACAAATCCTATGGAGCACTGCCGCTTCCAGAAGCTCCATTATCACTTTTACTGCCTTATTCTACCATCCTAGAGGCTTTTAAGAAGGCCGGAAAGAAAATTCAATAAAACGTAATCGTTAAGGACTTCTATAACGAATCATAGAAGAGGTCCAAAAAACTTTTTTCCCCGTATTTAAAATTTCTGCAAAGATTTCCTGGGATCCAAGTGCTGTTTTTTTATACCGATCCAAGACTTGTGTCACAAACGTTGGGGATAGGTTATCGATATTTTCATAGCTACTCCCTTTCGTTAAAACTGTAGAAGAGGATGCAATCAGTCTTTCTAAAAGCGGGATGGGGCGCGGCGTTGTTGTGATAATTACCTGGGGATTTTTTCCAAGACGAAGACCAAACATTAACTGATCCCAAACTTCTTCGGGTTTTGGAAATTTTGCTAGTTCATCAACCCATGCCCCATCAAATTGGGGGCCACGAAGCCTTTCATAGGCTTCTGCGCTAAAGAGAAATGCGGTTGCGCCATTTGGCCATAATAATTCTCGCCGAGATGAAAGAAACTGGGGTCTTTCTTCGGGAGGATGTACGGACAAAAGCCCACTCATCCCTTCAACCATGACTTGCCTTCCATCTAATTCGCTGTCTGCAATAAGGGCTAAGCGGCGACATTTTTGAGCTCGAACCCAATGACGAACAGTTTCTGCGCCCGTGCGTGTTTTGCCAAACCCACGACCTGCAAGAATCAGCCAAACTTGCCAATCGCCCGCAGGGATTTTTTGCGACGGACGTGCACATGCACCCCAATCATAGACTGAGTCATTCATAATAAAACCTTCCTGTATTTAATTTATTGATTATAATCTGAGCGTTTTAGCTTAATCGCTTGGAAGCAATACCTTTTTCGTTCGAATCAGTCGCAAAACTTTTTTAAGAGTTTTCTTTTGTTTCAAATCTTCACATGGCATCTCTTCGGGAGATTGTTTTACAACATCTGTCTCATAGGAATCCCAAAAGATGCTGAGATATTTATACGTATCCATACTTGCACCCCTATAGTACCGTACTTTCTACTGTACTTTGATAGCTAAAGTCAATCTTTTAATTCAAAAAAGTTGAATCTTGTCATAAAGGGCAAAATATTCCATAGTGTATAAAATGTTAGAGACAATGTTTACACCCCTTGATACAAAAGATGAACAGCTTTTAAAGCGCCTCCCTCCACAGAACGAGGAGGCAGAACAATGCTTGCTAGGATCGCTTCTTCATAATAACGAAGCCTTAGAGCGCGTTTCTGAATTCCTGCGTCCTGAGCATTTCGCCAATGGTGTCAATGGTCGGGTATATGAAGCTATTTGTAAACTTTCGGAACTTGGCCGTGTTGCAGATCCCATTACCTTAAAAGATTTTTTTCTAACCGATGAAATTGTTAGCACCCACGGCGGGATTGATTATTTGATGCAATTGGTAGATGCCAACATCTCCATCATTAATGTGGAACATTATGGCCGCCTGATCCGTGACTTTTATATCCGCCGCCAATTGATTGATGTGGGAGAAACGATTGTCAACGATGCCCATAGCAGCACCGTTGAAGAATCGGCAGAGTCCCAGATTGAATCTGCAGAAAAGCAGCTCTTTGACCTTGCAACAACCGGATCGAGCAAAGGGAAGTTCTTTAGCTTGGGGGATGCCTTAAAGGTTTCTTTAACATCTGCAGAGGCTGCCTATAAAAGGGACAGCCATGTGGTGGGGATCACAACAGGATTGAAGGATCTGGATGCCTGGCTTGGGGGATTGCATCCCTCAGACTTAATCATCATTGCAGGGCGGCCTTCTATGGGTAAAACGGGTCTTGGCACCAATATTGCCTTCAATGCAGCCAATGCCTACAATAAACCCAATGGTGGTGGGGGATCCGTTGCCTTCTTTTCCCTTGAAATGTCAGCCGATCAACTTGCAACCCGTATTTTATCCCAAGAATCCCATATTTCATCGGACAAAATTAGACGAGGGGAACTTGCCCAAACGGATTTTCCTAAGTTAATTGATGCGTCCAGAAGAATTGCTGAATTGCCCCTTTATATTGATGACACCCCTGCCCTAACGGTTGCAGCCCTTCGCACCAGAGCGCGACGCTTGAAACGTCAAAAGGGTCTTGATCTGATCGTCATCGACTATTTACAATTAATGCACAGCGGGTCAAAAGAAGGACGCGTGCAGGAAATTTCAGAAATTTCCCGAGGACTAAAGGCACTGGCAAAGGAATTAAACATTCCTGTCATTGCCCTTTCTCAGCTTTCTCGTGCGGTTGAACAACGGGACGACAAGCGTCCTATGCTTTCTGACCTTCGAGAGTCAGGGTCTATTGAGCAAGATGCGGATGTTGTTATGTTCATTTACCGAGAAGAGTATTACCTTTCACGCCTTGAACCGAATGAGACTGGAACAGAAAAATACGCTGTTTGGCATGAACGCATTGAAAAATGCCAGAACCAGGCCGAGCTGATTATCGCTAAACAACGTCATGGCCCTGTTGGAACCGTCAAAACTCACTTTGAAGGCCGCTTTACCAAGTTTTCAAACTTGGCAAAGCAGGGATTTGAGTAGTTTTTCTCCCTTTATCTCGTCAGTCGGGTATTCGTGAATGATTTTTACTCAGTCCATTGAGTAAATTTACTCAGTGCACTGAGTAAATGAGTAGATCATAGTAAAATAAACCTCACATCCCCTTGTAAAATAAGGGTTTTTAAAGCTTATATCTTGACTTATTTTTGCAAAATCATGTATGCAAAATAGTGTTAATTCGTGGGATCACTGTCTAAATTTCACTAATTTTGCCCCCAAAAGCCCCCTTGCCAAATTGGAAAAATGGGTCTAGATTGGGTCAAAATACTTGATAGAAAGGTTTTTATATGCAGCTCGTTTTGATCGTCATTTTGTTGTTTGTGACTTTGGCCCTTATTGGGGTTATTTTAATCCAAAAAAGTGAAGCGGGAACAAACGCTCTTACCAGCAGTGGCGGACTTGGCGGATTGATGTCTTCCCGTAGCGCTTCAAATCTTTTGACACGAACAACTGCTATTTTGGCAGGTGTTTTCATGGGACTTTGTCTTTTGTTGGCCATTCTTTCGAAAAACCAAAATAAACCTGAAGAATCTTCGTTAACAGAAATTAATCCAGCAACGGAAGTTTCTTCCACGAGCCCTGCAAGCCAAGATCTATAACTGGCGCAGAACAATCACGGCGTTCTATACGCTAAGGAGCTTTAAGGAACCATCATGGCACGTTATATCTTTGTGACGGGGGGTGTTCTCTCTTCTTTGGGAAAAGGCATCGCAGCAGCGTCCCTTGGGTCTCTTCTTCAACAGCGTGGCTTTTCAGTTAAAATTCGCAAACTTGATCCTTATTTGAACTGCGATCCTGGGACCATGAGCCCCTACCAACACGGAGAAGTCTACGTTACAGAGGATGGGGCTGAATCAGACTTGGACCTTGGGCACTACGAACGTTTTACGAACACAAATTCTTCAAAAGCTGATACTATAACGGCTGGACGGATTTATCTCAATGTTATTGAACGGGAACGGCGCGGTGATTATTTAGGCGCAACCGTTCAAGTTGTCCCCCATATTACTGACGAAATCAAAGACTTTATTCGAAATGACAGCCAGGATGTAGATTTTCTGATCGCTGAAATTGGCGGAACGGTTGGAACCGATATTGAAAGCGTGCAGTTTTTTGAAGCCATTCGTCAATTTGGCAATGACGTAGGACGGGATCACGTTCTATATATTCATTTGACCTATCTTCCCTATATCGCAACGGCGGGAGAGCTCAAAACAAAGCCAACGCAGCGGTCTGTAAAAGATATGCTGAGTCATGGAATCCAGCCTGATATTCTTTTGTGTCGAACCTCAAAGATTATTGAGGATGATGAAAAGAAAAAAATTGCGCTCTTTTGTAACGTTCCTCTTGAGCGTGTTATCAGTGCCCCTGATGTATCATCAATTTATATGGTGCCCATTAACTTGCACAACGAGGGATTGGATCGAATTGTCTGCAAACATTTTGGACTAACTTCGAAAGAGCCGGATCTTTCAGGGTGGAAAAAATTTACAAAAACGTTAGCGTGTCCCGAAGGCGAGGTTGTTATTGGCATTGTTGCAAAATATAGCGCCCTTCAAGACGCCTATAAATCCTTAAACGAGGCGCTGATTCACGCAGGCGTTGCCAACAATGTCCGCGTCATATCAAAATGGATTAATGCAGAAGACCTAAGTCCTGATACCCTACAAGAGGCCTTTGAGGGCGTTCATGGTATCCTCGTCCCTGGGGGTTTTGGCGAACGCGGTATTAAGGGAAAAATTATGGCCTCTTCCTTTGCAAGGGCGAATAAAATCCCTTACTTTGGGATTTGCTTGGGGATGCAGGTTGCAATCATCGATATCGCCCAGAACTTGCTGAATCTTAAAGATGCATCCTCCACAGAGTTTGGTCCAAGCCCCCATCCGGTTGTGGGGTTGATGACTGAATGGGAAAAAGACGGCAAACGAGAACTTCGCACAGAATCAAACAACTTAGGCGGCACGATGCGCCTTGGGTCCTATCCTTGTGTTTTGATGGATAAAACCCGCATTGCCTCCATTTATAAAACGGGCACTATTTCTGAAAGGCATCGCCACCGCTACGAGGTCAACACGACCTATAAAAACGATCTTGAGAAAGTAGGGGTTGTTTTTTCAGGACTTTCTCCCGATGGTAAATTGCCAGAAATCATCGAGCTTAAGGACCATCCTTGGTTTATTGGGGTGCAATTTCACCCTGAATATAAATCGAGACCGTTGTCCCCTCACCCTGTTTTTGTTGCCTTTATTCAAGCCGCCCTTAACCAATCCCGATTAGTGTAAGAGAGTTATCATGACAAACCATCACCACATTCCCCTCAAAAATTTTAAGATAGGGAATGATTTGCCCTTCGTACTTTTGGCAGGTCCTTGCCAAATGGAAAACCGAGACCATGCCCTAAAAACAGCTGAAACGCTTCAGGAAATGTGCACCAAGCGTTCTATTCCCTTTATTTACAAAACATCTTTTGATAAGGCTAACCGCACAAGCCTTCAAGGAGCGCGAGGCTTAGGACTTGAAAAAGCGCTGACAATTTTTCAAGAGATTCGAACACAAATTGGATGCCCTGTCGTAACAGATGTACACGTTATCGACCAATGTGATCTTTTGAAGGATGCGGTTGATATGCTTCAAATCCCAGCCTTTTTATGTCGCCAAACAGATCTTTTAGTGGCGGCTGCCAAAACAGGACTTCCAATCAACGTCAAGAAAGGACAATTTCTAGCCCCTTGGGATATGAAAAATGTCGCCAAAAAAATTGTGGACTCTGGCAATAAGAATGTTTTATTGTGCGAACGAGGTGTAACCTTTGGCTATAATCGGCTTACCGTTGATATGTGTGCCTTCCCGATTATGGTTCAAACCGGTCACCCTGTGGTGTTTGATGCAACTCATGCGGTCCAAGAACCAGGGGGACAAGGATCTTCAACCGGCGGTAATCGTGCCTTTGCACCAATCTTAGCGCGTGCAGCCGTTGCCATCGGCGTCGCTGCTGTTTTTATGGAAACTCACGAAGATCCAGACCACGCCCCGAGCGATGGACCCAATATGATTTATCTAAAAGAGATGCCGAAAATTTTAGATGAATTAAAGGCAATTGATCAATTTGCCAAAGAAAACCCACGATACTTATAACGCATAAGAAGGAGTATACCATGTCACAAATCACTAATATTTTTGCCCGCCAAATTTTTGATAGCCGTGGAAACCCAACGGTTGAGGTAGATGTTGAACTATCTTCAGGCGCCTTTGGCCGCGCTTCTGTCCCTTCAGGCGCCTCCACTGGGACTCACGAAGCGGTTGAGCGTCGCGATATGGAAGAAATGCGCTATAAGGGAAAAGGTGTTTCAAACGTTGTTAAAACGGTTAATACAGAAATCTTCGAAACACTTAGAGGATTTGACGCTTACGACCAACTACATATCGATAATACGCTCTGTAAGCTTGATGGGACTGGAAACAAGAGTCGCCTTGGCGCCAATGCAACCCTTGCGGTTAGCCTTGCCGTTGCCAAAGCCGCCGCTGATGATGTGGGGCACCCCCTATACCGATACCTAAAAGGCGCCTTTTCTTATATCCTTCCGGTTCCATTAATCAACGTTTTAAATGGAGGAGCACACGCTGATAATCCATTGGACATTCAGGAATTCATGATTGTGCCAGTAGGGGCTGAAACCTTCAAAGATGCTATGATGATGGGGAATGCCATCTTCTTTACCTTAAAAGAACTTCTTCGCAATAAAAACCTTAACACAAACGTGGGGGATGAAGGGGGATTTGCGCCAAACATCGGATCAACCAAAGAAGCGCTTGACCTTTTAATGCAAGCTATTGAAAAAGTTGGTTTTAGGCCAGGCTATGATGTAGCTCTTGCCTTGGACGTTGCAGCCAACGAATTGTATAAGGGCGATTATATTTTAAAGGGCGAAAAGAAAAGGTTATCGGGTTCTGAGATGATTGATTTTTATACCGACCTTTTAAAATCCTATCCGATTGTTTCCATTGAAGATCCTCTGGCTGAAGATGATTGGGACAATTGGGTTTTGTTAACTAAAACCTTAGGTGATCGTGTTCAATTGGTTGGGGATGATTTGTTTGTCACAAACCTTGATCGCATTGAAAAGGGACTAAAAATGGGCGCTGCCAACGCTGTTTTAATTAAGCCAAACCAGATTGGAACCTTAACAGAAACCATTCACACATTAGAATTTTCCCAACGTTTTGGGCTCAGCACAATCGTATCCCATAGATCTGGAGAAACAGAAGACACCACAATTGCCGATATCGCCGTTGCAACGCACGCGACGCAAATTAAAACCGGATCCATGTGCCGTACAGACCGGATGGCAAAATATAACCAGCTTCTTCGTATTGAAGAAGAACTGATCCATCATACGTGTTATCTAGGCCGCCAAGCCTTTTTGAGGACAACGTTTTCAAAATGATTCACCGCGCTCCCCCACGACGCCGTCTTTCTAAGCTGATTCTTCCGCTTGTTGGAACAGGCATATTGGTTTATTTTGTCTATCACTTAATTCAAGGAAATCATGGCTGGAGAGCTTGGCGCATCCTAGAGCAAGATATTGAAAAATCTGAAAAAGAATTAAACATCTTAAAAGAAAAAGAAGAGGAACTTAAAAATAAAGTAACGCTTCTTCGCTCTGATTCTTTGGATGAAGACATGCTGGATGAACGTGTCCGGGCCATGCTTGGCAACGCCAAAGAATCAGAAATTGTCGTAATCGACGAAGACGATCATTTGTGACCTTTAATAAGCGACCCTATTTTCTGAACAAATCGCTATAAGAACATCCCATAAAACTGTCTTTGACGACAATTTATACTATATTTTTGTCATGACGACAGTATTTTGTCGTCAAAAGTATTCTTTAAATGCATTAGATTATCAAAAGTGTCAATGTACTGCAGTTGCAGCATACTTTTGGACTATCCCCCAAATCTATTAGACCTTGGGAAGCCATCCGGGGCGAAGCGGCCTGCGGCAGCGCGGTTACCAAGCCAGGGTTGGAAGTTTGGTTCTGTTGAAAACCCACGACCTTTTTTCCAGGTAGGTCCTACGGTGGACTTAAATACCTGAACATCAGATAATTTACCCCCTGCGTATTTTTGCAAAGTCACCCCCCTGCCCCGTGCCATGAAAGGAATTTGGGCTAAAGGATAAATCAACAGTCGGCGATTTTCACCAACAAGAGCTATGTGATCTTGATCCACGATCTTTCCACAAAACACAGGCTTTGCTTTGTCTTTAACAGCCATAACCTGCCTTCCCCCTTTGGTTTGGGAGAAAACGTCCTCTGCTTTTGTTAAAAAGCCCCGGCCGTCATTAGAAACCAATAAAATGGAAAAAGATGACTTTCGATCATAGGCAAAAAACGTCAAAATTTGATCCTCTGGATCCAGATCCATCAACAACCGCAC
>VGCX01000018.1 GCA_016869935.1 Alphaproteobacteria bacterium | reverse complement strand
TTTTGTCAGACCCCGCGGTTAAAGGCATTTTAGTGAATATCTTTGGCGGCATCATGAAGTGTGATGTCATTGCACAAGGGATTATTCAAGCAGCGCGCGATGTAAACCTTCATGTTCCGTTGGTTGTTCGTCTTCAAGGGACGCGCGTAGAAGAGGGGAAGCAGCTTCTTGCAACATCAGGGCTTCCCATTATTGCTGCAGACAGCTTAAGTGATGCTGCAGAAAAAATTGTTCAAGCGATTCGTTAAGGAGAAAAAGATTTATGTCCGTTCTCGTTCATAAGAATACAAAGGTTATTTGTCAAGGTTTTACAGGCCATCATGGTACATTCCATTCCGAGCAAGCGATTGCTTATGGAACAAAAATGGTGGGAGGGGTAACCCCGAACAAAGGGGGAACAAAGCATTTAGGGCTGCCGGTTTTTGACTCTGTTATGGAAGCAAAGGAAGCCGTGAACCCCGATGCGACCATGATTTATGTCCCGCCTGCTTTTGCAGCAGAGGCAATTCTGGAAGCGATTGATGCAGAAATTTCCCTTATTGTGTGTATCACAGAAGGTATTCCCGTTTTGGACATGCTCAGAGTTAAAGACGCCTTGGCTCGCTCCAAAAGTTTACTGATTGGTCCAAACTGCCCGGGCATTATTACGCCAGGTGAATGCAAAATTGGTATTATGCCAGGGCATATTCATCAAGCAGGATCTGTTGGGATTGTATCGCGTTCCGGTACCTTAACCTATGAAGCGGTGCATCAAACAACCCACGTTGGTCTTGGTCAATCTACCTGTATTGGTATTGGGGGCGATCCCATTAATGGATTGAATTTTATTGATTGCTTAGATTTATTTTATAACGATCCAAAGACCGAATCAGTCATTCTGATTGGGGAAATTGGGGGGAGTGCTGAAGAGGAAGCGGCAAGCTTTATTAAAACCCATCCCAAACGCAAGCCAACGGTTGGCTTTATCGCTGGGTTAACGGCACCTGCAGGACGCACGATGGGCCATGCCGGTGCCATCGTTTCTGGCGGACAAGGTCGAGCGGAAGATAAGATTAAGGCACTTGAAGAGGCAGGCGTTAGAGTCGCACAGTCTCCAGCAACGATTGGAGAGACGTTGCGGCAGATGATGTAAGTAAACACCCATTTTTCGATAAATTATTATTGTTTATCGTTAAATTTTTACTGAAATTCGTGATATTTTTATCGATATTTATTCCTCATAGAGCTGGTTGCTTTTTGGGAAAAAGGTTTTTGTAATAGGTATTAAAGTATCTATTATGGTACTTTTTTGACATTAAGTGATATTATAATGTTTGTTAGGCTCGTTCAAATTTCTGATGAACGTCTTTTAAAACAGTGCCAATTTTTTTTGTTTGCGCTTTTGAAACGCCTGCTTGGTTAGCAAAGGTATCCCATTTTCTTATGGCCTCAAGAACGGGCTCTATAATTTCCAAGGCCTTTTCTTTTTTGATATGGGCAATGCTTGCGAGTTTTAATAGGTGGCTTTTATTTGGACTTGCGCCTTCTCCCATGACCATACTGCAATGTTCGCCGGAGGGGCCTGTAGAAAATGTTAAGTCATAGGCTGGTGATACACGCCACGTGCCATGATCATCCATTAAAAACGAAAAATTTTTCGAATGATCATCACGGTTGTGACTAAGGACATTAAAGGCGGCGTTTCTCAATTGTACTTCACACTCTTTGACATCCCGCGTTAGGTAAATTGTTGTTTTCATGATGGATTCATAATCAAGTGATGGTTCGCGGTGATCGGCGTGAATCAGTCCTGCAATACTATGCATGTGTACTCTTTCATCTGCATGTCTATCAAAGCGCTTTACTCCAAAAAAGCCAGGGCCGTTTCGTGATGGAAAAAGTTTGGCTTCTGGCACATCAAGACCAGCATCAAGTGCCATCAGATGATAGGCGTACTCAATATTGCTAATCTCCTGAGGATCATACGATGCTCTAAATTTGATCAACCAATCCCCACTTTCTGTTTGTAATAAAATCTTAGGGCGCGCGCCTCCTGAAGAGCCGGTTAAACGAATCAGATCTTCAACATAATCCTCATTTTCTGCAAGCGTTTCTTGGATTGCATAATCGATTTCATCTAAGTCTTTTGGAAGATCGTTGAGCTCGCTTGGATATTCAGGTTCATAAGAAAGGGCGCCCATCCCAGAGTGGCCCACAAAGCACAAGCGATCAAGCGGCGAAAGAATGTCAGGATTTTGTCTCAGGTTTGTTAATTTCCGATCTAGGAGTAGTCGCCCCCAACCGTCGGGTAAGCTATCATTAAAGACACCAAACAATCCGCTAAAAGTTCGATCAGTGGAGGGAATCACACCCGCTTTCAGTGGAAGCTTAAAAGGGGAGAGCTCAAGACTTGTTTTAATAAATTCTGAATCATATTCAAAGAAAATTTGTCTATTTTTAAGCAGTAATCGCCCCATCAGCTGTTTAGGGCCAGAACCATGGTAGTATACGTAAATAAGGTTTTGGGTAGGAAAGATCATTTTCTGCCTCTTTTCCTTGTGTTATCTTTCATTAACTCATCAAGAGACGCAGCTATTTCAGGTTTGTCTGGTGCAAAAAGCCCCTTGAAGTCATCCATAGACCCAAGGACAATTGCTAACATTAATAAAGATTCCAGAGAGATTTTTCCTGTACGTTCGAACTTTTTCAAAACGCTGCAACTTACGCCTGACTTTTCTGACAAAGTTTGTTGACTTAAGTTAAGATGCAGCCTTTTGGTCCGAACAGCCAAAGCCAGTTTTTGTTGCATTTCGCTTACTGTTATAAAATTTATAGACATCATAGTACCTATTAAAATTATTTACGTAATATAGTGAATATAATAATATCTGTTATAGAAAAAGTCAACGGGCCCCTCAGCTGCGATGAGATTCAAGGCACCTGGAAGATGAAGGCGTTAGTTGCACAGGCTACCGCAACGATTGGGAGACGCTGAAAAAGATTTTGGGATAACGCTCAGAAAAGTTTTCGCAAGTTTACCAAAGAACTCTAAGCACCTTAGAGATTCTATGGAACATTTTTCTTCTTTCTGCTGTGGGGCCCTCTTTTACCGTTCATGATAGGGGTTTTTTTGTTCCCTAAGAAGAAAACGAATAGGGACGCCTTTTAGGGAAAAGGCTTCTCGGAGCGTATTACGCAGATACCGTAGATACGATTCTGGAAATTCCTTGGCGCGCGTCACAAATAAAGCAAATGTTGGGGGGCGGCTTTTAATTTGAGTTGCATACCGAATTTTTAAGGATTTTCCATTGACTAGGGGAGGGGGATTTTGACTGAGCGCACTCTCGAGCCAACGGTTTACGGCCCCTGTGGTCAACCGTTTCTGCCAAATAGCGTAGATTTCAGTGACGGCTCTAAAAACAGCGCCCAGGTTTTTCTTATGAAGGGACGAAATGGCGACAATAGGAATCCCTTTTACTTGAGATAACAATCGATCTATTTCTAGGGTGACCTCTTTCATCACCGCGTTAATATCTTCTACCTGATCTTGTTTATTAACAACAATGACCATGGATCGACCTTCTTCTTCTACTTGACGTGCAATCGTTAAATCCTGTTTTTCCAAAGGATGCGTCGCATCCAGCATTAAAACAACGCATTCAGCGTACTGGATGGCTTCTCGTGTTTGGTCCACAATTTGTTTTTCAAGAAGGGTCGTGACCTTGCTTCTGCGTCGAAGACCAGCTGTATCCATTAAGCAAAAATCTTGATTTTTGAAGGTAAAGGGGACTTCAATCATATCACGGGTTGTTCCAGCTTCATCGCTGGTAACGAGGCGTTCTTCCCCAATGACTTGGTTAATAAATGTTGACTTTCCAACATTAGGACGACCAACAATTGCAAGTTTGATCGGACGACTAGCCGATTTTTGGCTGTCTTCTTCGGTTTCTTCAGGCGCATAGGGAAGCAAGGATTGAAATAATTCCACAAATCCTTCTTTGTGCTCTGCTGAAATGGGAATAAAATCATCAAACCCCAGAGTATGAAAGTCATGGATAGCCTTCTGGGCGCCCTTTGATTCACATTTATTAATTAAAAGAAAAACAGGCTTTGCCAGTTTGTGAAGGTTTTTGGCAATCATTCGGTCTTCTGGCGTTATTCCATCCAACGCATCGACCATGAACCAAACAACATTAGCGTCATCAATGGCACAGTGTGTTTGAAAGTGGGCGCGCTCTGATAAAGCATCTTCGTGCTTTTTTAAGGAAAAAAGACCAGCCGTATCGACAAGACGAAAATTTAGGTCTGCAATGGATGCATCCGTATATTGACGGTCTCTGGTTACGCCCGGGGCATCATGAACAATCGCCTTTCGTTTGGTTGAGAGGCGATTAAAAAGGGTGGACTTTCCCACATTAGGACGTCCAACAAGCGCAACAGTTAAGCTCATACCGTTTGCCATTTTATGTAGCACGCGTCAGACAAGAATAAAGGTGAGGAGCGTATTCTTTATACGTGAACGAACCTGAGACTTGTAGCTTGACGATGTGATAGTTGAAAAGAGCAAACGGGCTATTGGATCGCAACAAGGCGCCCTCTCTCTGTTAACACGTAAAGGATCCCATCCAAAACAATTGGGGACAAAGCGACAGGATCTGAGACAGAAACCGTTTTTGTCGTGTCACCATTTTCTGGGTTTAGGAAGGCAATTTGTCCATTTGTTCCGCCAAGAACAATCGAATTTCCTGCAAGAACAGGTCCACCCCAACGAAGGTTTTTGGACGGATCTTTATCTTTCAGGTCTTTGACCCATACAATTTGTCCTGTTTCTCGAAGGAGGCAAACCATTTTTTGATGATTGGTTAGTGCAAAAATAAACTCATCCGTCACAACAGGCGTTCGAATGCCGCCAATTTCTTTGTCCCATAGGCGCCTTCCGGTCCTAAAGTCTATGGCCATCATCCGATCCCCTTGGGCAAGAGCGATCACCATTCCTTTATAAACCAGGGGTCGGGCGCGTACCTGGGAAACGCTTGATGTAGAAGAAAGAGTACGAAGGGATGATAGGGTTTCACTCCATAAGAAATGTCCATTTTCTGCTTTGAGGGCAAAAAGCTCGCCTGTGGAATAGGGGACAAAGACAACACGGGCGTAAACGGCAGGCGATGCTCCTCCAATCAAACTGGTTGTATCAGCCGCCCCTTCATGTTGCCAGATCACCGTGCCAGTGATTCCATCAAAGGAGAGGGTCCGATTATTCATTGTCGTTACATAGACCCGTTCACGGTCCACCGCAGGGGCCGATCGTGCTGGAAAGGCTAAAGTGCTTCGCCAAATTTCATACCCCGAATCTTTTTCAAGGGCAATCAGTTCGTTATAGGGGCTTGCGACAAATAATTTATCGCCCTTAACAGCGACGCCCCCTCCAGGATGGTAAGGTTTTTTGTCTTTTTCCTTTGGTTGTGATGCAAAGGACCACTGAAGTTTTCCAGTTTTAACATCACGCGCCTGAACGCGTCCTTCCGTGTCAATTGTATAAATCGTTGTGCCACTAGCAACAGGCCCTGCTAAAAGGAAACGATCTCTGCTGGTGCCGCTCCCAATGCTTTCAGACCACAAAATTTTTCGTTCCCCATCGTTTAAGAGGGCAGGGGACATTGAGTGTGCTTTGTTTCCGCCCATCTGACCCCACTCAGTGATAGATCTAGGGTTCGATAAAAATACGGTAAAGTTATCGGCTTCTGGGTCTTTTTCTAAATTGTTTTCCACTTCCAATAGACAATGGCGCTGACCCGTCAAAGGAATTTTTTTATCTTGGCACTGGGTCAAAACAAAAAGAAAAAAACTACCAAAAAAAATGGAAGAAAGAGTTCTGATTGTCATGAGAGGTTTCCGTCTTTTTTCGGTTCATTTTTAAAAGATCGAAGAATGGATTCCGCCCGAAAGCCTACAAAAGCAGGGGCTTCTTTGTTGTCTTTAGTTTCATTGATCAGGCGCTCAAGGGCTTCTTTTGCCTTAGCTTCGTCGCCTCTTTTGATCCACAACAGGGCACTGAGTTCAAGGGCTGAAAATTTCCAAGGACTGCTTGCTTTGGTAAGGGGTTCTAAGCTTTTTAGGAGAGTTTTTGGATCCTCCACGTCAAATCCCATATAGGCCAAGCGTAAAAGAGCAAGATCTCCGTAAATGGCATGTCCTCCACGATCGTTGACGATGGAGCGGTAAACATCACGTGCGCCTTCTTCATCGCCTTCTTCTTGCAAGAGAGACGCAACTAATAGACGTGATAGATCTTTGTAGGCTCCTGAGTGATTAAGGGGAATTTCTTCCAAAAGACCAATAGCTGTCTTAATGCTTTTTCGTTGAATGCTTTCAAGGGCATTAATGAATTTTTCGGACGCCTCAACACTTTTGGAGTTCATATGGCGTTTCCAATACACGTGTCCTGCTGTTGCTAAAACACACGCCATAATAAGTCCATAAATATAATTCTGGTACTTTTTCCAAAGATTTAGCCACTTTTCTTCATTGGCTTCTTCGCGAATTTCATCAAAAATATCAACCACAGGATTTCTCCCTTTCACTTAATGTTCCTGGTTTATAGTAATACCTCTCTCATTGAAAAAGATCAATTACAAATTATGTTGAGAGAAAATTTCCCAAAGCTAGAAATGAAATAGAGATTGATTCTTATGAAAATGGGTGGGCGTTTTTTTGTAAACCTTCTCATAAAAGCAAACACAATAATATATATTATGGAAAATTAATCTATAGTTAATTATACAGATGGGATTGATTGAATGATACGGAGCAACGTTTCGGCATTAGCGACATCGGTCAATCTTTG
Source organism: Alphaproteobacteria bacterium (assembly GCA_016869935.1). Classification (GTDB taxonomy): domain Bacteria; phylum Pseudomonadota; class Alphaproteobacteria; order UBA7879; family VGCX01; genus VGCX01. The sequence continues at coordinate 10,984 of VGCX01000018.1, read as the reverse complement.
TTTGCCATCAGTTGCGGTCATTTTCAACTGGTGACAATTTGTCACCGATTGACTTCCTTCTTTACTTAAGCGCTCTTTTAATTTGTTCCAATATTTTCGCGTCACCTGATAATCAGGTTGTTGCGTGAGGACTTGCACAATATCCACCACCGAAAAAAACCATGTTTCAGTTTTCTCATCAAAGTGGCGATCATAGCAGCATTTTTTCAAATTTACCCATTAAAATATCCTGTACTTAGACAAAATAAGGGGTTATTATGTCTATAAACCAGATAAAAATAAGGGTTAATTTTGAAATGACAGTATTATATCGCTCTGAGATTGCAGCGCTCTCGCATTGGATCAATAAAGAAAATCGCAAACCACTGGTGATAAGGGGCGCACGACAAGTTGGGAAATCAACCCTTGTGCGACGGTTGGCACAAGAACACAAACGGTTTTGCTGTGAATTAAATTTTGAGCGGAATCCAGAAATGGCTGATTTTTTCATCTCGAAAGACCCAAAAAAAATTATGGAACAGCTTTCACTTTATATGAAAAGACCCTTAAACCCGAATGAGACTCTTTTATTTTTAGACGAAATTCAAGCGGCTCCAAACATTCTAGAGGTTTTGAGATACTTTTACGAAGAACACAGAGATCTTCCGGTTGTTTGTGCAGGGTCCCTTTTAGATTTTGCACTCGCTGCCCCAACATTTTCAATGCCTGTAGGTCGGATCGAGTACTATCATTTAGGCCCCCTTTCCTTTGAAGACTTTTTGATCGCACTCGGAGAGAACGTCCTCGTTGATTGGATCCGATCTTTTTCGATTGGAACAGAAATTCCCCTTCCCTTACACGGAAAATGCCTTGAATTAACAAAGCTCTTTTGGCTTGTTGGAGGAATGCCTGAAATTGTGGCCCATTATGCCCAACACAAAAACTTCCAAGAGGTTAATAATCTACAGCAAAATATTCTACAAACCTATCAAGATGATTTTTATAAATATGGGCGCATCACCCATCTTCCTCTTTTAAGAAAAGTTTTTAAAACAATACCCAGTACAGTCGGAAATACCCTTAAGTACGTTCATTTAGACCGAGAACATAAATCCGCACAAATCAAAGAAAGTCTAGAACATCTTCATCTAGCAAGACTTATCCATCTTGTATACCACAGCAGCGCTACAGGTCTTCCTTTGAATGCAACAGTAAACTCTAAGATTTTTAAAGTCGTTTTTGTCGACATTGGTCTCTTATGCGCCTCCCTTGGTCTTGATCAATTAGAAATCATGAAAAGCCCTGAAGCCCTTTGGATTAATCGCGGGAGTTTAGCAGAACAATTTGTCGGGCAAACGCTTTTAACCCTGAAAGGGTCATATCATCCTCCAGAACTTTTTTATTGGGTCAGAGAAAAAACCCAAGCTATGGCAGAAGTCGATTATGTCTGGCAATATAAAAACACCATTATCCCCATCGAAGTCAAAGCGGGAAAAACGGGGCGACTTAAATCACTGCATTATTTTATTCAAGAAAAACCTTGGTCTTTTTCGGTCAGATTCAATGCGGATCGCCCAAGTCTTTTAAAGCCTGAAACAACTGGTTCTTACACACTCCTTTCTCTCCCCCTTTATTTTGCGGGACAGATGGAAAGGTTGGTGGAAGAGGCGTGGAAAGCCACCTGAAACAATGACAAACAATTTACTTTTTTGACACCATCCGCGCCGCATCAATAGCCCCATAAGTCCAGATGGCCGTTGCGCCAGCGCGTTTAAAGGCAAGCAGGTTTTCAAGAAGCGTTTCTTCGTAAGAAAGATATCCAGCCTCTGCTGCAGCTTTGATCATGCTGTATTCCCCGCTTACATGATAGGCATGAATAGGAACGGGAAAGGTATCAGATGCTTTTCGAATAATATCTAAGTAAAATGTCCCGGGCTTCACAATCAGGGCATCCGCCCCCTCCTCTATGTCAAAAGCCATTTCACGCATCGCTTCTCTGGCATTTGCGGGATTCATTTGATAGGTTGCTTTGCTTGCCCCTTTAAGGCAAGATCCGGACCCTGCGGCTTCACGGAAAGGGCTATATAAGCTGGAAGCGTATTTCGCACTATAGGAAAAAAGAGGAAGGTCTGAAAAACCCGTCTGATCCAAAGCTTTCCTGATAACGCCGATCCGCCCATCCATCATATCAGAAGGGGCCAATGCCCCTACTCCCGTTTCAGCGAGCGTTAGTGCCTGTCGCACAAGGGCATCAACACTTAGGTCATTCACAATTTTTCCATCAATCAGTAAACCATCATGCCCGTGGCCTGTATAGGGATCTAACGCCACATCGGCAATGATTCCAATTTCGGGGCAATGTTTTTTTAAATATCGAATCGTTTGGCAAACCAGGTTTTCTGGATTCCAGGCTTCCTGGCCATCAGCTGTTTTAAGGGATGGATCTGTTTGGGGAAACAAAGCAATCGCTTTAATGCCTAAAGCTAGAGCTTCCTCAACGGCTGGAACCAATTCTTCCTTCGTATAGCGCTTGACCCCTGGAAGAGTTCTGATCGCCGGGTCACCCTGGGGCGTCCTGATAAAAATAGGCCAAATAAAGTCTTGGGGTGTTAAGATCGTTTCCTGGTGCAAGTCCCTGATCCACGGGTGTTGTCGTAGGCGGCGAAGACGAGTGTTTGGAAAGGAACCGAGGAAATTCATAAGGCGCCCTTAATATAAAAAATAAAAAATGAGAGCCCCCAACCACTGTCATCCCCGCGGACGCGGGGACCCAGAAGACTCCTGTGTAAGCAGGGGGCAAGAGCAGTTAGAACATACAAGATTTTTGACATTAATTTTGCTATAACTTTAGAGGATTGGCCCCTCGCATTCGCGAGTGCCTTCTGGGTCCCCGCGTCCGCGGGGATGACAGTGATTGGTTTCGTATATAACATTTAACTATTCACCAATCGCCGGATCAATGTGAACGGAAGATTTTTCTATACAATCCCCAGCTGGCTCCACCCGTCCCCCAAGGACTTTTGCCAAAAATTCTTCTGCCTTGGCATAAAAAGCAAGGCGATTTTCAGGACGTGCAAAACCGTGCCCTTCATCAGGATACAGCAAATAAGTGACTGGAATATTCTTTTCCCGCATAACGGAAACAATTTGATCAGATTCCGCTTGCTTGACCCTTGGATCATTGGCTCCTTGGGCAATCAAAAGCGGTTTTTTAATCCGATCAACGTAGGTTAAGGGGGATTTTTGCTTCAAAATTTCTGCCCCTTCTGGTGTATCCGGATTCCCGCCGAGCCTTTGCTTAAGCTCTTCAAGCGCTGGCTTCCAATACTCCGGAATGCTTTTGAAGAGGGTAATCAAATTTGACGGCCCAACAATATCTACCCCGCATGCAAAAACATCAGGCGTAAAGGTTAATCCTACAAGGGTTGCATATCCCCCGTAGCTTCCCCCAAAGATGGCAACCTTTGAAGGATCAGCGATCTTTTCATCGATAGCCCAATTGACAGCATCTATTAAATCATCGTGGGCTTTTGCTGCCCATTCGCCATTTCCTGCGTTCAAGAAAGCTTTGCCAAACCCGGCGGATCCTCGATAATTAACCTGAAGGACAGCATATCCCCTATTAGAAAGCCATTGCATGCTTCCATTAAATCCCCAATTATCACGGGTTTGAGGACCGCCATGCACATTTAAAACTAATGGTACAGGTTTTTGAGGCATAGTGCCTTTTACGCCATTTGGAAGAATCAAGTACCCTGCCATCGTCAATCCGTCGCGTGTTTTAATTTCAACGGGATGGACGGGATTCATCGTATAATTTTCCAAATCTTTCTTCATAGAAAATAAGTAAGTGGCTTTCTGTAATGGCCGATCATACAAATAATAATGAGGCATAGACGTATCACTTTTATAAGCGACAACCCACTTCTTAAAGTCCGAAGACGTGCTAACAACCTGGAAAACCCCAGACTCTAGGGCCTTTAAAATCTCCACATCCTTTTGAATAGTGTTATCAAGAACGTGGTACTCTGGCTTTAGGTATTCCTCTACAACGGCTAAAACAGTTTTGTCTTGAGGATGCGTAAATACCTCTGTTAAATCTGCTTTTTTTGGGGAATACAAAATTTCCTTTTCGCCTGTTTCTTGATGCACCCGGGTCAGTAATGATTTATCGCTTTCTGTGCTATCCAACCAGTAGGCGTAAGTGCCGTCATCAGAAAACCCTATAAGGCCTGTTGTTAAAAGATCTTCCGGCTTTAATGTTCTATATTCGTTCCATTGTCCTTTATCATCCAGACGATAATAAACGCTCGCCCCGCCTTCTGTTTGTTTCATAGCGTAGCGGAGAGTAAAATTAGGAAGAACAGTCAGGTCCAAAAATTCATTATTTTCATAAACTATTTTGAGTTTATTGGTTTTTAGATCCAGTTCATAAAGATCATGGTAAATAGGATTGCGGCTATTCAAAGACACAAGCACCTTATCTGGTTTGGAGTAGTGCAAATGGGTAATACGTGCCTGAATCTTTTCACCAGGCGTTAGAAGGGTGCTTTTCTTACTTCCAAGGTCTACCTTATAAAGGCGCCAGTTTTCATCCCCTTTTTCATCCTGCATATAGATCAACACATTAGGTTCAAACGTCCATTGGTAGTCACGAATTCCCCGCCCTTTATCGAAGGTGTAGGGTATCGCTTCCTTGCCTCCTTCCAAGTCTTGGACCCAGATGTTCATGACGCCTTCATGGGGGGCAATAAAAGATAAGTACCGTCCATCAGGGCTTATTTTTACGCCTGCTCGATCGGGGTTTCCTAAAAGCACCTCTCGAGGGATTAATTTTGTTACTTCAACGGGGACTGGAGAGTGTTTTGAACGCTCATACCAATAATACAGGGCGCCAAGGATAACGAGTCCAATAATAATCCACACTTTCATCAAACACTCCTGATAATGGGTAAAAATGTTTCTAGGGACAACGATGCCCCCCCGACTAAAACACCAGAAACGGACGGAAGACCTAAGATGTCCTTCGCATTGTCGCCAGTCACGGATCCCCCATAAATAATGGGAGTCTGTGTCTTCAATAAGCTTGTCAAAAAATAGTGCGTTTTTTCGATGGTTTCCAAGCTAGGGGTTTCCCCTGTTCCAATGGCCCACACAGGTTCATAGGCGATTAAAAGCGGTCCTTCTTCTGGCAGGCTTTCTTGTAGTTGTTGTTGAAGATAGGTATTTGCTTGACCGCTTTTGTATATTTCTAATGGTTCCCCAATACAAAGAATAGGGGTCATCCCTTCCTGCAACACTTTCTGAGCCTTTTGTTTTACAACACCGTTTGTTTCCCCGTAATGAACGCGTCGTTCAGAGTGACCAACGATAACATACTTACATCCCATTTCTTTTAGTAAACTAGCACTGACTTCGCCCGTATAGGGCCCCTGTAGAAAAGCCCCTGACGTTTGGGCCCCGACATCAAAAGATGGATGCCCCAAACAGCTTTCAATCAAGGGAAACGGGGGGCATAAGATTGTACTGGCCTCTTTTGGAAGGTCCCTTAACGCTGCAAGACCTTGCACAAAGGTCTTCGCCCCTGCCTTGGTCATTCGCATTTTCCAGTTTGCAATAATATATTTTGTCATGGAATAGTTAAAAACAATATGCTATCTATTAGGTCAACGTACTCGTTTTAATGGGTTTTTGTAAAGGAAAATTAGAGGGTTATAATGTTACAATTTTTGCGGGGTCATGCATCATCTTGGGTCATAAAAATTCTTTTGGGCCTTATTGTCCTAAGCTTTGGGGTTTGGGGTATCAGTGGTCTTTTTGTCGGCCAAGGACATCAAATTTTGGTAGCAAAAGTAGGCAAGGTAGAAATATCTAAGCAGTATTTCTTACACGAAGTACAAAAGCGCATCCAAGCTGCCAACCGAGAAATGAAAGATGCTAACCTTACCCTTGAACAGGCTATTAAAATAGGTCTTACGACTAAAATTCTTGACGATATGGTCCGTCAACACCTTGTGGAACAAGAGCTTTCTTCCCTCAATCTTGGGGCCAGTGAAAAAATTCTTTCTGCGATCACCCTTCAAGACCCTGCTTTTAAAAATGATCAGGGGCGTTTTGACGGGGGAAAGTTTAAGGCCTTCCTTTCGCAAAGAGGCATGACAGAGGCCCAATATATGGCGCATCGTGCTAGAACATTGATGGAGGCACAATTCTTATCAGCTGTTTCTTCACCATCCAAGCCTGCTGGATCTTTTTCTTTAAGGCTATTTAATGATTTGTTCCAGGAAAGAAGTATTACCCTTTATACGATTAATGAAACGGCCTTAAAATCCCATATGCCTTCCCTTGAAAAGATGTCAAAAGAGTCCCTAAAAGACTATTATGACAAACACCTTGAGGATTATAAAACAGAGGAACATAGGACTTTTTCCTTTATCTTGATTGATCCGAAAAATCTTGAAAAAAATTACAAATTCTCAGAAAAGGACCTTAAAGCAGCTTACGAGCAGCAAGTTGATAATTACGTTGTCCCAGAAAAAAGAGACCTTCAGGTGTTTATGCACAAGGATTGGAAACACGTAAAAATTGTTAGCAAACTTTTAGAAGACGGAAAACCACTTCCCAAAGACATTATCACGACGCTCTATAACATTAGCCAATCGGAATTAGGGAATAAACTTGGAGAAGAAGCGTTCGAGCTTCAAGCAAAAGAAACGTCCGATGTTTTCAAAAATGAGGACGGCGAATTTCAGGTCGTTAAAGTTTTAAAAATAATCCCTTCCAAAACTAAGCCTTTTGGCCAAGTGCGCGAACAGGTCATTGCCGACCTTAAACATCAAAAAGCTCTTGATGAAGCGGCTGTGTTGATCCAAACCATCGAAGATAGCATCAGTGGTGGTTCAACGTTAGAGGAAATTGGAAAAACCCAACCAGTCCGCCTTGAAAATGACATCAGTATTACAAAAAAATCTGGAGAGCATGCTCTTAAGGGTCATCCTCTCTATCATCCTTCTATGGCAAAGGCAGTATTTGAACAAGAGGTTGGAGAAGCAGGCCCTGTTATTGAACTTGAAGATGGGCGCTCGTATATTGTGAATGTCACTCACATTGAACCTCAACATGTTGAACCTTTTGAAAAAGTGGAACACCGTGTGCGGGCTCACTTGGCTCAACACCTTCTAAAAGAAGCAGTCAGCAAAAAAGCTGAAAGCATGTTGAACCAAGGAAAAATGACTGAGGCTCATAAAAAAGCGTTGGAAGCAGATCCTTCAGTTCGTTCCATAAAATTCCCTGAAATGACTTTTTCAGGCCTTAAAGAACACCCGGATCTTACGCAAGAAATTCGGACGATTTTGTGGTCCCTGCAAAAAGGAGAAAGTGCCCTTTTGATCTATAAAAACAGCCCTGTTGTTGGAACAGTTACAGCGATCAAAAAAGCCGTTGCAGAAAAAAATCTGGGGGATTATGCGAGCCTTAAAATGGAAATTGCAGAACTATTAACACGGGATCTACTCTTACAGTACTTTAATGCCTTAAAAGAAAAGCATGGCGTTACTATTTATGATGACGTGCTTGAAACCTTGGTAGACGCTTAGAATCGATAAGCTTTATTATGGCGAGACACTATAAAGTCCTTTTGGCTATCCATCCTGCCCTTAAAAAGGTTGCGGAACCTGTTGATACGGTTGATGCTAATATCAAGGAATTGATGCAAGATATGACCCGTATCATGAAAGAGAAAAAGGGGGTTGGACTTGCAGCGACGCAGATTGGCGTTAGTAAGCGCGTTTTAACCATTGATGTTCGTTATGTAAAAAAAGATAAACCTAATCTATTCTGCATGGCAAACCCAGAGATTTTATGGGCCTCCGAAACGCAGGAGAGTGAAAAAGAGTATTGTTTTTCCATCCCAGAAATCGGTGTTGAAGTTAAACGGCCAACGGAAGTTAAAGTTCGCTACGTGGATGAACATAACCAAACGCAAGAGATCCATGCAACAGGTCTTCTAGCTCGTTGCTTCCAGCACGAACTTGATCATCTAAATGGGATTGTAACCCTTGATTATTTATCTCCTTTAAGGCGTCAACTGGCCATTAAGAAACTACAGCGCCTTGATCGCGCTCAACGCCTTGAAGAAGCGGCGGAAAAAGAAACAGCTTCTCACCACCCCTTGTGATGATAACAAAGCCTCGCATTATTTTTATGGGAACACCAGATTTCGCGGTTCCTGCCTTGCAAGGGCTTGTTAATAACTCAGACTATCAGGTTGTGTGTGTCTACACTCAGCCTCCTCGTCCTGCAGGTCGTGGGCACCATGTCGTCCCGTCTCCTGTTCAGCAATGCGCTGAACGGCATGGGATTGAAGTGCGCCATCCTTTAACGCTTAAAAACCCAGAAGACCAAGAAAAATTTCAAGCTCTTCACGCTGATATTGCAGTTGTTGCGGCTTATGGCCTTATTCTTCCCCTCGCCATTCTGGAAAGTCCTCGATTGGGATGTATCAATATTCATGCATCTCTCTTGCCACGATGGAGGGGCGCTGCCCCTATTCAACGGGCGATCGAATCCGGTGATACAGAAACAGGTATTACGCTCATGCAAATGGATGTGGGTCTTGATACGGGCCCCATGATTGCAAAAGAAACTATTCCAATCACAACAAATACAACAGCAAATAGCCTTCACGATGAATTGTCCATTCTTGGTGCAACACTTTTGGTAAACACCCTCCCAAAATATTTGAAAGGGTTGATTGCCCCTACCCCACAACCCCTGGAGGGCATTACCTATGCTCATAAAATCACAAAAGAAGAAGGGCGTTTAAATTGGACAAACTCCGCCAGCGAACTTGAACGGAAAATCCGTGCTTTGACCCCCTTCCCTGGAGCTTGGTTTTTGTACGATGGCACCCGTATTAAGATCCACAGTGCGATCGCCCTAGAAAAAGACGTTGCGACTCTCCCTGGCACTGTTGTCAATGAAAAAGGTCAGATTGCCTGTCGTCAGGGAATCTTGGAACCAACCATACTTCAAAAAGAAGGCGGCAAAGCTTTATCCTCTGAAGAATTTTTTCGAGGACACCCCTTCGAAAAAGGAAAAGTCCTCTAGGTTTAATTGGCACCATAGGCTGCACCCTTGCTGAACACCTGTGTTTATCTGTCATTCCATTAAAAAACCCCTCCAAATTTGAATTTTTTCAACCAGTCCTAAGAGTGCTGAAAAGCGCAGGCGTATGGACAGCAATTTTCTTAAAAACACATCTAAAAAGGAGAATTTTTTGTTTTTTTTCAACTTTGTTTGGAGGGATTTCCGTTTTAGGATTTCTACAAATAACGAGGATAAAGTTATGAAAAATGATCATAAGAATAAAGGGGCGCTTTTGGTGCCAGAGAATCCTCAAGAGGGTATCTTTGCCGATGCCAGGACGGATGTGGGGTTTAAACATATGTTATCGGACCTTGAATCAAGAAAGAGCTTTTTTGAAGCAATGACGGGGTATCGTTTGGGGAAGGTTCGGGATTATGCAACATCACTCCCCTTTGAGAAAGAAACCAATTAATACTATTTAATTGACACCAGCCCCCCTACGCCAAGGCTTCGGCGGGCACGCCTAGCCCTAACGGTCTTCAGGTGGCTTGCCACCCGAAGCCCGAAGGGCGTAGGGTGGCAGAAAAGATCGTTCTTTCATCCCTGTGGGACGTACTTCCTGCAATTGCAACGGGGAGACTTTTGGGGTAATCTTCAAAAGGTTGTAACGGTGAATATGGTTGATTTTGACTCTGGGTTGATCCAAGATCCTGGGGTGTATGAAACCTGGTTTCGGTTTCAGGAAGAAGTGAATCCTTCCCTTATCTTTCCGTATATAAGGGTGGGGCAGTTAGAGCTTCCAAGGATCAATCTAGAAGACCCCATTTTACAGATGAGCCTAAGACTAGAATGGTTTAGAATTGTGAAAGAATCAAAACTAATGACGGCTATTCCCGCCCATTTTAGCCGTGGGGCCCAAGTTGCATTAACCAGTTTAATTAAAAGAGGATGGACCATGTTTGATAGAGAATTACACGACGCCCAACTAAGGGATTTAAGCAACTACAGTGAAGCATTTGCTGAAGCCAGATGGATCGGTCAAGAAGAGGGCTTTATGGATGGAAAAGCAGAAGGTAAAGCAGAGGGTAAAGCTGAAGGAAAAGCTGAAGGTAAAGCTGAAGGTAAAGCTGAAGGAAAGGCAGAAGGCTTTATGGACGGCATGAAGGCTATGGCACGGAAGATGTTAGCGCGCAATCGGCCTCTTCAGGAAATTGTTATAGATACAGGCCTTTCAGAAACAGAAATCTTGCGATTGGTCTAAGGTTGATAGCACGATCAAAACCATCTCTAAATTGCTTGGAGGGAGATTGCCAAATCGCCTTGAAAAATAAGTATTTGACTTCTTTTTTTCTTTTTGGCATAAATGAGACTATGGAACATAAGACTACATCATTTTTTGCTTTTATCGTCTCCCTCATTATGCTGGGCTGGTGCCCGCTATATGTCTAAAAATATCTCATTTATATCGTCATTAAAAAGTTAAACTAGGAAAAAAATATCGGAGAGAGTTATGTCTCAAATAAAGCAAAATAAAAGTAATTATCATTTATGGATGTGGGGACTTCTTGTTGCCTTCTTCTTTTATCAATTCGTTGCGCGTGTATGCCCAAGCGTCATGGCGGACGAAATTCAGCGCTACTTTCAGGTAGATGCAACCCAATTTGGCGTTCTAATGGGAATTTATTACGCAGCGTATGCCGGGATGCAGGTGCCAAATGGCATTTTGTTGGATCTTTATGGTCCACGCTCTGTTGCAACAGTTTGTTGTGTTCTTTGTGCGGTAGGCTGCTTTATTTTTTCCATGGCGGATAGTTGGTTTTTGATTAAACTAGCGCGTGCTTTAATAGGCGCCGGCTCTGCTGGAGCTTTTATTTCCACCTCCAAATTTATTCGGTTGTGGTTTGATGAGGCAAAATAT
>VGCX01000017.1 GCA_016869935.1 Alphaproteobacteria bacterium | reverse complement strand
CCCATTAACTACTTAGGCATAACATACACTTCTCCTCCACCCAAAGATTCGACTTTATAATTTAATGGAAGGCCTGGGGCATAAATTCCCAAGACATACTGGTCAGCTCCAATTCTAAGAGAAAGCTCGCACGCTTTATCAGGTCCTCGAAAATCTGTTACCTGTGCCCTAATCACTTTATTTAAAATAACTTCTCCTGCAGTACCATCCGCTTTGTATTTCTTAAAAATAAAGGTAGGGTTCGCACCCAATCGTCGAAAATCCTCAAAGTTTACCCTAACGTCAACAGCTTCAGGATTTACCTCTCCACCTAATGCCGCTGTTGCAAGAGCAGCTATACGAGCTGCCTCACGCGCCTCTTCTTCTGCTTTTTGACGTGCTGCTTCTGCTTTACGTGCTGACTCTTCATCTGCAGCTTTTCTTGCAGCCTCTTCTGCTAATCGAGCTTGAGCAACTCTTTGGAGCGCAAGCTGTGCTTGTCGTGCCGCCTCTTCTTCTGCAACTCTCTTGGCACGCTCTTCCTCTAGCCGAGCTGCTTCTGCAGCAGCGGCCTTAGTTGCGTCATCTTTTGCCTTTTTCATGGTCTCAACTTGCTTAGCTGCTGCTGTTTGACGAACTTTAGATTGAATTCTTATAGCAGCATCGTTTCTTTGTTTGGCTTCTCTTTGACGCCTAAGCTCTGCTTGTCGTGCCGCCTCTTCTTCGATAGCAACTCTTCTTGCTGTTTCCGTACGTTCCGCTTCTAAAAGAGCTTCTTGCCGTGCGCGTTCTTCCTCTGCCTTAGTTTTTGCATCAGCCATTGACCGCAGTTTCAAATCTTGGTGTTCTCCATGGACGGCTGTTGCTCTATAAACTGCAGTTTCAGTTCCTTTATTTTTTGCTTCATAAACTGTAACGGCAACCCCTTCTCCGTTATATAGAATGGTAAAAGGTTCTAGACTATCAACGCCGTTATAGTCAAAATCTTGTGTCCATTTAGCCATCCCATCAACATTCCATTTTAATCGATAGGATCCAGGCTCAGGAATGCTGAAAGTTCCAGATTCTAATCCTGCCATTTGAATTTCGTTAATATGCCCTTCCACAATGGGCTTTGTTCTTCTCGTAAACTGATTTGTATTCTCTTTAACACTATAGAGAGTAATATTCCCCTTCTTTTGGGCTGTCCATGCTCGGGCATGGTCTTCTGGAATCTCAAATCTGACTGTAACACTTCCCTCTACTGTACTTGAGAGGCCCTCACGCCCCAAAAGAATCATAGCAATCACTAAAAAAAACCTAAACCATACTCTCATTTTTCACCTATTATTTTATGTTAATTCAATTTATCAAGCAAAACTCTTCCCGCGCGGAAAAGAGGCACAAACCGCTCTTCCAGCTGAATTGATTTACCACTTCTTGGATCACACCCTATGCGCTTGTCTCTTTTTCTTACGAAAAAAGACCCAAATCCGCGAAGCTCTACGCGGCCATTTTTCTGTAAAGTTTTTGCAATTTCGCTAAAAATAGTAACGACAATGGCTTCGATTTCCTGAGGTGTTTTATTCGGAAATCGTTCAGCTAGCTTATCGATAAGCTCAGAACGTGTCATAATGCCGGCCCAATCCCTGTTATTTTTATTGTTTTTTATTATCATTTCATCTTTCAGAGAATTGGTCAACTTTTTTGTCATAACGAACCTAAGTTTCTAAACTTTCTAAAATCCTTAAATGACGTTAACAGCCTCATGATTAAGGGCTTTTTTTAAAGAATTATCTTTTTTGAAAGTAGGTTCTATGGGAATGTCTTTTAGAAGTTCTTGTGCCTCCTGGAAAGAAGGAAAAGCTGTAATTGTGTGATCATCATTAAACTCTATTTTTTTCACCCAAACAGCATACCGTTCCAAATTAAGACGGTAAATATTAGGAGACGTAACCACATCAACGAAGTTTCTTTTATACCAACATTGATAGGGATTGAAATGAACACACGTTAAAGGTTGTTTCGGCGTACTATGAACAGAGCATATGCATTTCTTTTCATTAAAAAGAGAGCACATAGCCCATTTGACGATAGAAAACTCTCCCGCTTCAGATACAATAAACTCGGTTCCTGGAAACTGGAGGCAAAAAAGAATATGATCAATACCCATAAGATTCTTTGGTGGAACCCAAGGCAAAACTTGCATCTGACAACAGGGGGCCGGACAGCCTTCACAAGGATTTTTTGCTGCAAGTTCTGTAAAGTTTGTCATATGTCTACCCTTTATAAAGCCCTATAATTTCTTTAACCTCTAGCAGCGTTTTTTCCGCTACTGTTTTTGCTTTCAAAACGCCCTGTCCTATAACATTATTTAGGTGATCTTGATGGGCCATCAGGTGATTAAATTTTTCCCGAATAGGCCTCAAGGATTCAACACAAACATCTGCAAGGCTTTCCTTGAAAGGGGAAAAAATTTTCCCCCCAAATTGTTGATACAAAAATTCTGGGTTTTTTTCTGTTAAAGCACAGTAAATGTTTATAAGATTTTTAACCTCAGGACGCCCTTCTGTTTCATCTGGATTTGCCGGAAACACACCAGAATCTGTTTTGGCTTTCTTTATTTTTTGAAGAATTGTATCGGGATCATCCTTAAGATTAATACGAGAGGCATCGGATGGATCAGATTTACTCATTTTACTGGTGCCATCTTTAAGACTCATCACACGCGTTGCTGGCCCCATACCTAAAAATTCTGGCAGAATAAATACTTCCACCCCATACGCACGATTAAAAGCCCCTGCAATGTCGCGAGCAATTTCCACGTGCTGTTTTTGATCATCGCCAACAGGGACACTGTCTGGTTTATAAAGCAAAATATCTGCTGCCATAAGGATGGGATAAGTATACAACCCGGCATTTGCCTGATCTCTCTGCTTTCCAGCTTTTTCTTTAAACTGCGTCATGCGGTTCAACCACCCCATAGAAGTATGGCAAGATAAAATCCACATAAGCTCGGCGTGCTCTGAAATCATACTCTGAGGAAAAAGAGCGGCTCTTTCTTCTGAAATGCCACAAGCTAAATACATCGCGAGAGCTTCTTGGGTATTATGGCGCAATTCTTGTGGATTTTGAAAAACGGTTAGAGCGTGTAGGTCAGCCGCAAAAAGAAAACACTCTGTTTCATTTTGTAGTTTGACCCAATTACGAATAGCACCCAGATAGTTTCCTAACTGTAAATTTCCTGTTGATTGAATACCAGAAAGAATACGCTTCATAAGTCAACAACCTCTGAATATTTTTGTGCACGAAACATCGTTTCTTTAAATTCCTTGTGTGTGAAGGCTTTTGTTATTTTCAGTAGAATAAGGTATACCATAAGACCTCCACTAATCAATAAGCTTAAGCTCATAAAAGATTTTAAGAAGCTTTGTTTAAAATAGGGCATTAAAATACTAGAGGCTTCCATTAAAAAGATCCCCATTCCAAATGCGCAAAAACATAACAAAGGGAATGTCTGTTTAAGACGCTTATCAATTTTAAGATGGTTGTTTTTACGGAGCCCATAAAACAGTAACCCTGCATTAATCCATGACGATAAAGTGGATGCCAAGGCAATACCAAAATAACTAAAAAACTGAAATAAAATAAGATTAAAAAAGATGTTACTGATCATAGAAACAATAGCTGCTTTAACGGGAAATTTAGTATTTCCCCGAGAAAAAAAGTGCGCGCTAAAGATTTTAACAACAACGTTTGCCGGAAGAGCAAAAGATACAATACTTAAGATATAAGCAACATTAATAGACATATCGTGCGTAAACTTATTGTACTCAAAAAGAACCATAATAATCGGCAAAGAAATAACGGTCAGGGCAACGGAAGCTGGAAGGGTTAAGGCAAAAGAAAACTGTAGCGCTCTATTTTGCATGTATAAAGCCGCTTGATAGCGCTTTCCTTGAATTTGCCTTGAGAAGACTGGTAGTAAAACTGTTCCCATAGCAATCCCTATCAAACTTAACGGAAATTGATTAATACGATCCGCATAAGAAAGATAAGAAATGGCCATAGGAACGAACGAAGCGATCATATCAGAAATCAAAAGATTAAATTGATAAACGCCTCCTCCTGCAATGCCTGGAAGCATGCGCTTTAAAAGAAGCTTTAGTTTTGCTGTAAGTTCAATTTTTGAAAATCTTATAGGAACGCGGGCACGCCAACATGCTAAAAACACCCAAAGAAATTGGGCGATTCCTGATAAGGAAATAGAAAAGCTTAAGGCATATCCCGCTTGTACTGTATGCGTGCTATAAAAAATGATCGCAAGAATGGCAAAGAGGTTTAAAATGATCGGCGCAGCAGTTGCTGCAAAAAATCGATTTAAAGAATTTAAAACACTGGCACAAAGAGAAGCTAGTGCAATAAAAAAAATGTAGGGAAAAATAAGATACCCAAAATGAACAGCCAGAAGAAATTTTTCAGGGTTGTTTTTAAATCCCATCGCCATAAAACTCATAACGAAGGGCATACCTAATTCAAAAAAACCTACCAATCCTAAAAGGATTAAGGCCAATGCTGTAAAAACAAGATTAACAAAATGGAACGCTTTTTCCTTACCCCCAGTTTCATAAATATCTGTAAAAATCGGGACAAATGATGAATTCAAAGCCCCTTCCGCAAAAAGACGTCTAAAAAGATTTGGTAGTCTTAAGGCAATAAAAAAAGCGTCCGAGATGCCACTATCCCCAAAAGTAGAACCAATACAGACATCCCGAATGTACCCAAGAATACGACTTAAGAAAGTTAAGCCACTAACGGTTGTTAAGGAACGAAAAAATGCCATAACCTTAATTTACGCTAATAGCCTCACCGCGTATCTTTTTTTTCCACTCGTCATTGAGGGTTTTATGGTCATCTGTCAGCTTTTTTAAAGCAGCCAAATCACAAAACTTGCCCCCATCCTGTTTGCATTGATCTTTGTGTTTACGGATAATACTTGCTGCTTCATCGCGTTCTTTTTCGGCCTGACTAACCCCTTCAACACGCAAGTCTAAAATCTTTAAGCCCCCCTCTGTTGACTTTAAAACCCAATGAAGATTTAAAGGAGGGGCACCATTTTTTCGATCAAGCGTTGAATAGACAACAACACCATCCTCGCCATCTTGTTTTGCATGCGTTGCTTGAAATACCTCATCTTTATAATCACGGTCAAAAGAAGAAAGGTAGGTTCTTGTAACAGACTCTTTATAAATTTTGTAAAACTCCTCTAAAGAATTTTTAACGTCATGAGCGAGTGCCTGCTTTTCTTTTTCTAAATCGTCTACTTCTTTAAAAACAAATTTCAAGGCACGCCGCGCTTTTCCCAAAACAAACTGCGCAATGCTTGTATGATGAACGCTATTTTCAAAAATATCTCTAAGCGCTTGTCTTTTTTCTTCCCCATGCTTTGTTTGAGTCGTTTGAATGACCTGATCACCCAATTTTTGCATAAATTGAATCGCTCCATCAGTGGATGCTGCGCCCGAAGAAATAGAAAGACCCAGTAAAATCCAAAAAAGACTTATTTTTTTGATCATTTAAACTCTCCTAAAATATCAGCATCATCGTCATTAAGATTAAAGGCATCTGACCCTGGGGCAAGACTTTCTCTATCGGTTGTATCTTGAATCTGGGCTTTTTGATTTTGCAAGTAAAAACTACGAACAGCCGCATAAAAGTCTATAGAATTTTCTCTAAAGTTTTTAATGTCATCCGCATACTGTGCACGCCTTACTAACGTTTCAACACCAAGCCTTACATAAATATACTGACGTTTCTTATAATGCACCATATAATAATTATAGGGGCTCAGGTAAAAATCTGCGGTCCGACCAACAAGACTTGTTGGCGTGGATGAACCAATGAGGGGAAGAACGAGATAAGGCCCTGACGGGACACCCCATATCCCAAGAGTTTGTCCAAAATCTTCCTGGTGACGGGGCAGTCCTAATTTTTCTGCCACATCAAACAAGCCAAAAAGTCCAAAAGTTGTATTGATCATAAATCGGCTAAATGTTTCAAATCCACGATCCTTTTTCGCCTGCAAGAAATCATTGGCTAATGTCACTGGCTCCGCTAAATTATACAAGAAAGATGATATACTTCTTTGAGCGTTTTCGTGAACGGAATTTCTATAAACGTTTGCAAAAGGTTCCAGGATCAGACCATCCAGTACACGATTAAACTCAAACATTTTCCTGTTAAAAGGCTCAAAGGGATCTTGATTTTTTATGGATTCTACAGAGTCTTTATTAGACGAGGGGTCTGAGTTATGACCACAGCCACCCAAAAATGCTAAAACAAAAAAGATGTAAAATCTATAGGATTTCAAGTTATGCCCTTACGTTATTTTATGATTATATCTGAAGTCATAGGGTCCTGCAAACATCAGATTATAAACAGCTTAAGAATTTATCCATCGCTTTGGGAACACTTGAAAAAAAATGAGCAAGAAAACAATAGCAACATAATAAGCGCCTATAATATCTAAAACTGTATGAAATCCCAAAAGATGAATAGCGATACCGTTAAGAATTAAACCGATGCCAACAGCTATCCTAACCCAACTATTAGTGTAAAAAACAGCCAAACTCCCCCAAAGAATCGCTGTGTTTTGCATGTGGCCACTTGGAAACGCGTACGTATGGGTTAGTCCAAGATCGGGATTTAAAGGTATTTGAAAAAATTCTTTCAAAAGAATGTTCAACGGTGTTGAGAGAAAAAAAAGGATCAGAGATAAAATGTAGAAACGACGTTTATTTGAAAAAAGACCTATCAAATAAACAGGCACTATAACATAGGCGCTTGAGGGAAAGGTTAAAATTTTTAATAACAGCATTTATGAAAGATTTAAAAAATTTTTATAGAGACTCATTGCCTGGGGGTTTTTTGTAATAAGATCAGGTAGCATAAAGAAAACAAGATAAAGATAAACCATTATAAAAATAATAGTCGCAAAAGGATTTGGTCCCTTCAGTTGAATTCCTTTTTCTATTTTTTGACGAATAAAATAAAAGTAAAGAGCATTGGAGCACACTGTAAATCCAAAGGTAAAGAGAAGTCTTAAAATCCAAAACAAGATTTTCCCAGAAGCTACCCCGCCAACAGACGCAAAAAAAACCGCTATTTTATAAGAAAGCATTGTATAAAACGTATGCATAAAAATCCCGATTAAAAACGCAAAAAGATACATACGCCGATAAAGAAGCCACAAAACTTCCATTTGAAGAAATGCTAGGCTAAAGCTTGACCAATTCCAACTTAGGAACCATTTTTTCTCTTCGTGTTG
This sequence comes from Alphaproteobacteria bacterium, assembly GCA_016869935.1. GTDB lineage: Bacteria > Pseudomonadota > Alphaproteobacteria > UBA7879 > VGCX01 > VGCX01. The sequence goes on along the minus strand of VGCX01000017.1, from coordinate 10,892 downwards.
GTCATAGATATTTAGATAATATGTTGTAAAATACCCCATGAAACCATCATAAGTTTCACGGGGCTGTTTAATCGACTTAAAAAAAAGAAAGCGCTGATTGATATCCATAAGGACTAGCGACGATCTCCCAAAAACCTAAGCAAATAGACAAACAAATTAATGAAGTCAAGATACAAGGCTAAAGCCCCAAGAATTGCTTTTTGGGAACGCGTTTGATGGGAATCTCCTTCAAAATAAAGAGCCTTAATTCTTTGGGTATCGTAGGCGGTAAGCCCTGTAAACAAAAGAACACCAAAAGCAGAAACAATAAAATCAATCATAGCGCTCTTCATAAAGATATTAATAACCAAGGCAAGGATTAACCCAATGATTCCCATTGTGAAAAAAGAACTCAAGCTTGAAAGATCTCTTTTTGTCGTATAGCCATAAAGACTCATACTTCCAAAGGTTACAGCTGTGACCAGAAATGTTCTAAAAACACTCGCCCCTGTATAAAGAATACAGATAGGCGCCAAACTAAGTCCCATAAGTCCAGCATAAAGCCAAAACAACCCCTGTGCTTTTTGTGAGGACATTGTGTGAACACGCGCTGCCAAGTAGAAGACTATTCCTAGTTGAGCAAAGAACAGAACCCAGGTCATCCCGCTCAAGTGAACCATCCCGTTGGGACTAACATCAAATAATAAGGACTGCAAAGCAGGGATACGCAAAGGCAAATAGGCAGTTATTGTTGTTACACCCAGCCCTAAAAACATATAATTATAGACACTCAAAAGGTATTGACGAAGACCTTCGTCTACCGTTTGAGCTTGTACATAAGTGGTTTGAAAAGGATTGTTAGAGTTATTAGGCATTTTTATTCTCCTAGTATTCAAGAATTATCTCGTTGCAAAAGGGTAAACCTTTGTGATTAATATAAATCAAAGTCCAATTATTAACAATCTTTATTTATCGATTCAATCATATAAAACACTCTCAAAAAGTGTGCCCTCACACTATCAATGACTAGGATCCATAGGATCCAATTTTCGGCTGGAGAATTCATAATTTTTTTATCTTTAATCTTTATTGACTTTGACAGAATAAGAGAATAATTTCGCTTTGTTTTTATAAATAAGGAGACTATTAGTTATCGTGAACCCTTCATACTTTATACTTGTCTGTTTTTAATTTAATGTCATAATGAATTTAAATAATTGTTTTAGGCAATTGATGAAAAATAGAAGACGATTAAGTCTCGGAAAATACCTAACGGGGGGCATAAAAGAAATAAGCGCTTTGGCGTTCCCCATGATGCTTATCCCCTTTTTCACAAACTTGATGGTTTTTCTAGATCGCCTTATTCTGGGCCGTTATTCCATCGATGCAATGAATGCTGTTGCTGCCGCTGCAAGCGCTGTATCTCCCTTAACATTTAGCGCTTGGTCTATTGCAACAATCGCAGAGGTTTTCGTAGGCCAACTGTACGGTGCCAAACGCTATGGAAAAATGGCACAACCTGTTTGGCAAATGATTTGGTTTTCTCTGTTCTTGGGAATCCTGTTTCTTCCCATTGCTTTCTGGGCAGGTCCTTATGTACTTCCCCCTTCGTCCCTAGAGAAAGGCCTTTCTTATTATCAATGGGTCATGGCAACAGGGTTTTTAATTCCCTTAAATGCTGCCCTTTCTTCTTTTTTTTCTGGGGCAGCGCGTATCAAAATTATAGTGTTCTCTGTCATTGCCGGCACAAGCGTTAATTTGATCCTTGATTTGTTACTCATCCCCTCTTTTGAAACACAAGGCGCTGGCATTGCAACAGCGATCGGTACTTTCACTCAAACTTTGATTTTAGGTGTTTTATTCTTAAAACAAAGCCAAAATAATGAATATCCCCCTGTCTGGCGATTTTGTTCTAAAACCTTAAAGGACTGTCTCTCTATCGGGGGACCGAACGCTATCAGTTATCTTATTGAAATGGGCGCATGGTATGCGATGTTTGTGGTCGTTGACAAAATGGGCTTTGCTCACGTCACTATTTTACAGATGGGATATTCTCTTTATACGCTTTTCTCATTCTTACCCGACGGGCTTCAAAAAGGAGTGGTTATCTTAGCGTCGAACTCTATTGGTCGACAACGTTTTGGAGAAATCCACGACATCCTTAAGTCTTCGATTAAAGTTCATTTAATCCTGATGGCATTTTTAGGAATTCCTTTTTTGTTACTCCCTGAGCAGTGTATTAAAATTTTTTTGGGAAGCGAATTATCTCATGACGCCATGGAAATCATTCTTGTCCATGGGCGCATCGCCTTGATTTGGGTATGGTGTTCCCTTTTCTGTGATGATTTGGGATGGATTATTTCTGGAGTTTTAACGGCTGCAGGTGACACAAAGTTTGTTATGAAACTCAGCTGCATTAATGTCAGTTGTTTTTGGTTGCTTCCCGTCCATGGATTCCTTTTTATTCTAAAAGACCAACCCAGTAGCATTTGGGGTCTTGTCGTCCTTTATGGAGTTATGAACGTTCTTCTGTATTTCAGACGCTACAAACGCGGCAAGTGGAAGAATGTTAAGATTTCTTCACTTATCCTAGATCCTGCCTAATACTGCACCACAAAATGCCAATCCAAGAGAGCTGAACTGAGCATCTATTGTATAAAAAAACAATAAAATCGCGAGATAACTTTTGATAAAATCGCGGAATAATTATTTATAAAATCGCGGCATTATATATTTAAAAATCGCGGGCCTTATGTTATCTTTAACTATAAAAATGGGCGTAAAAATGGAAAAATTTGTTGATCGATTTCAAATGAGGTCCCTTCTTGAGGCGATTGATACAAGAAGAGTTTTATTATTGAATGGTCCTCGTCAGTGCGGAAAAACAACCCTTGCTCAACATATCCAAAGAAAAAATATAACCTATAGAACGCTTGATGATATTGCTTTACTAAAATCAGCAAATATTGATCCTCATGGTTTTATAAAAATCTCCAAAGGGATGATGATTATCGACGAAATACAACGAGCTCCTTTCTTATTACAGGCGATTAAAAAAGCTGTTGATGAGAATACTAGAAATGGACAGTATTTGCTTACTGGTTCTGCAAACATTAATGCCCTTCCAAGCGTTCAAGAATCTTTAGCAGGACGCATACAAAAAATACGACTACGAACGTTAGCACAAGCAGAACTTGAAGGCTCACCTCCTACATTTTTACCCCGCGCTTTCTCTCAAGAATTTAACAATAACTGTTTTGGAGAAGATAAAGAACAAATTTTAAAACACTGTTTTAGGGGTGGATTTCCTGAAACTATTTCATTAAAAGATACTCAACGCAGACGGTGGCACGAAGACTATGTTAATGCCATTTTGGAGCGTGACCTTCGGGAAATTTCTAATGTCTATCGAATAGAGGCTATGAAAGATTTAATTAAGATTGTGTGTTCTTGGTCTAGTAAATTTATAGATATTTCCGCAATAGGCGCACATTTATCAATAAAGCGCTCTACACTTGAAAGTTACTTGAATTCTTTAGAAATCTTGTACTTAATTGAACGATTACCCCCTTGGACCAAAACAGATTATCAGCGCGTTGGAAGGCAATCTAAATTATTCGTCACTGATTGTGGATTAATATGTTCCTTATTGAGATGGAATTTTGAAGAAGTGTTTTTAGATAGCGATCGCTCTGGTAAAATCATTGAAACATTTATTTATAATGAACTAGCAGCACAAATTGATGCAACTGATGCAGAATATGCTATATATCATTACAGAGATCGAGAAAATAGAGAAATTGACTTTTTAATTGAAAGAAGTGACGGGGCATTCATAGGATTAGAAGTAAAAGCAGGATCTAATGTGGGATTGAATGATTTTAAACATCTTATGTGGTTTCAAAATAATATAGCCAAAGATAAGTCTTTTATTGGCATCGTGTTATACACAGGAGAGAACGTCATTCCATTTGGTAATAAGTTATGGGCTATTCCTTGTTCACATTTGTGGAAAATGTAAAACTCTTGCCCTCTATAAAGAAGTCTCTTATTCGATCAATGATCCTATGTAGAAACAAACCGCCACAGTTTGTCCCTTCCTTTTTTAATGGCAGGCCAAAAGTCTTGAACCAGGCATCTATTCTGTAAAAACTATAAAATCGCGGCATTATGCGGGATCACCAGAGTACATTGGGTTGACTGTTGTTTGCGGTTGCGGCGGAGGGGCAGGAATATTTGGAACTGCCATAAGACCATCCAACCTGTTCAAGTCATCAACAGACATCAAAGACCTTAAGTCTTCTATGTGTGACGTCCCAGAATATTTATCCAAAGCTTTTCGGTTCCATCCAGCGGTTCTTAAAATGTTTGCAATTCCTTTTGCAAAGAACGATGCACTCAATATGGCTGTAGGGTACAAAAGGAACCCAACCGACGTTTTTAAATGAGCGGAAGGATTGCTTTGAGTAGAGGGAAGCGCACCAGTAATTATTTCTTGAACTGATGGAAGCGCAGGCGTTAAGCCTATAGGATGCATCGCCCCAAAGGCTTGAACTTGTTGTATTCCAAATACAGTTAAATTATAAGGAAGGGAAGGAAATAGATTAGGGGCAGTTCTCGTTGCCTGAGCCAAAGTTAAGCCTAAAATTGTTGCAGCACCTTCTGCTGGAAAAGCAGCACAGCTTAATTGTCGCAATCCATAATCCCATAGGTGGGGCATCAAGGCATTAACAAAAAGTGATGTTGCAACAGCCGACACAGCAAGTGCTGTTCCAACAACAGGATCTCTTTTTTCAACTACATATCTTGTCAACGCCACAGTATCTTTTGCTGCATGTCCAAACCATACAGGAACCAGCATTGCTGCAGCGCCCCCTGACCATAAAGCAAAAGGGAAAGTATCTTCTAAGGCACCCATAAATCCAACAGGATTTGTTCGAATGGATGGATCTGAATCTCTTGTTGCCTCAAGACACTCCGGTCCAAAAAAAGAATCTCCCCCTCTTTTGGCATAGATAAACAAAATTGGAGCGGTCAAGTATGGAACAATTTCTGCAATACTACCCCCTAAATTCCATATCTTATCCCCAAGGGTTGTTCCTTTCCTTGAAGTGCGCATCGATCTTTTAGCCGCACTATGCCCAACGTTAATCGCCATCAGGATACCTGCGAAAATAGCATGCGCATATCGAGGCTTATTCGACCTAAGGCAAAAATCGCTGTCATCTCTTTGAGCGGACCATACAGCCGTCTCTCCAGGAAGAAAAGTCAGTGCCACAATTGTACCAGCAGCTGTTAAGGCTCCTTCTGTCACACGATCACTTAAGGGAAGGGCTTTATTGGTAAGACGCGTTAAAAGAGAAGCCGGTAAAACTTCATTACCCGCAAAACCAATCGCTGTAACAATTCCAACAAAAACTCCAGCAGGAGTTCCCATGCCATAAGAAACAAAATCCCCAAATCCATAAGCCATGAAGCCTGTTACCGCTAAATGCGCAACAGTATAAATCGCTTGACGCGCTGTACTGTACGTTGATGGATTAGGTGCCGCCATATCAGGATCAATTTTACGGGATGAAGCTACAGTTCGCGCTGCTTTTTCGGGTCCATAGACTACATCATGCGCCCATGAAAAAAAGCCACCGCTACTATCCTTTGGAGTTGCCATAAAACAAAGAAAAATCGCAACCAATAGCCGCTTCATAAAAACCCTCCAAATAAGTACCAAATAGTCTAGAACTATAAGGAAAAAAAAACAGAAAATAATAGGGGGTGTTTTCTAAAAATATTCCGATTTTTTAATTAGTTATGTGCACAAAACCATTTTCTTTAATCACAAAAATTTTCATTTTTTTGTAGACGGCACTGATTTTCTTAGCTAAAGAAGGGGTGTTGATGAATTTCGGGGGTTAAAGAATGAATGAACACCAAAAACGTATCGTCATTGAAACTCAGCAATGGCTTTTCCAATCGTTTCCAAAATGTTTTCGAGATGATCATGCATTGCCTTTGAAGGTAGGAATCTTACAAGATATCTTTAAAGCAATACCAGAAAATAGCAGTATTAGCCGCATTCAGGTGCGACGCGCCTTAAAATTTTACACCAACCATCCTTTGTATCAAAAAGCTCTGGCGAAAAGAGAAGAGCGCTTTGATCTAAACGGAGAGGTTATTGGAAATATTTCCAGTGAACATAAAGAAGTTGCTGAAAAAGCCATTGCTCTTCGACGATTAAAGTCTTTTGCACGACGGGCAAAAATGGGTCCAAAAAAAATTGGTTGATATATGAGGCATCTTTTTTCATAATAAGAAGATGCATCCTAAAGATATTGGAAATCATCTTCGTTATTACCGCCGCATTCGCCAGCTCTCTCAGCAAGACTTGGCCCAAAAAGCTGGGATCAGCCGAACCTCCCTTCAGCGGTTGGAATCGGGAGAAGAAGGAACCAGCCTCCATGTGCTTTTAAGAGTTTGTCATATACTAGAGTGTTCTATTACACTTTCTGGTCCAAAAACCCCTCAAGAATAGATGCTTTTTGTTGCCCAATTTCATGGTTTTATGGTAATAATGGGTAATAAAAGGATACTATAACAGTGATTTCTGACTACAATAGACGTATTGCCAAAAATTATGCGCAGGTTTTATTTGATCTATCGACAAACCGTCGCACAATGGATTTATTGTTTCAGGCCTTTTCGGAAATTCTTAGTCAGTTAAAAGAAAGTACCACCCTACAAAGCCTATTCAAAAACCCTTTGCTTTCCCCAAAGGATCAAAAAAATATTCTATCCCTTTTTATTGACCCCTCATTGGATCTATTTTTTTCATTTATTATTCAAAAAAAACGTCTTGCTTTGTTAGGCCTTATTGGCGAATCTTTTATGGAATTAGTGGAAAACTATAAAAACCAAGGACGCGCTTTTTTGGAAACAGCGACACCTTTAACAAAAGATCAAAGAAACAGCCTGACAAAAAAAATCCAGCCCCTTCTAGGTCTTGACCATTTAATAATCGAAGAAAAAATTAATCCTAGGCTTTTGGGTGGATTTCGCCTTAAAATTAAGGGAAAAGTTTTTGATGCTTCTTTGATGACCCAAGGCCAAAATATTTTAAAGGAATCCTATGTCTAAAATAAATCCTAGTGAATTAGCTGCTGTTTTAAAAAAGCAAATTGAAGGATATGAACACAAAGTATCGCTCGAAGATTCTGGGGAAGTGGTTTCTGTTGGGGATGGAATCGCCCATATTTACGGACTCAATGACGTGCAATCTGGAGAAATGATTGTTTTTGAAAATGGCACAAAAGGTCTTGCTTTAAATTTGGATGAAGAAAGCATTGGCGCCGTTATTTTTGGACCGAACAACGCCATCAAAGAAGGTGATCGGGTTCAAAGAACGCGTCATGTTATGGAAGTTCCAACAGGGAAAGCCTTATTAGGACGCGTTGTTGATGCCTTTGGAAACCCTATTGATGGAAAGGGACCGATTAAAACAAAAACATCTGGCCCCGTAGAAGCACCAGCCCCTGGAATTATTACACGACTCTCTGTTCACGAACCCATGGCGACAGGCATTAAATCTATCGATGCCCTTGTACCCATTGGTCGCGGTCAACGAGAGCTTATTATTGGCGATCGGCAAACAGGAAAAACTGCCTTAGCGTTGGACGCCATTTTAAATCAAAAGCGTTATAACGATTTAGCCCCAGACACGGAAAAAGTTTTTTGTATTTATGTGGGAATCGGTCAAAAACGCTCCACCATTGCCCATATTGTTAAAACACTCGAAGAATTTGGCGCCCTGGATTATACGATTGTCATGGCGGCTACTGCCTCTGACCCGGCGCCCCTTCAGTTTTTAGCGCCCTACAGTGGCTGTGCTATGGGAGAATATTTCCGTGACAATGGAATGCATGCATTAATCATTTATGATGATCTTTCAAAGCAAGCCGTTGCGTACCGACAGATGTCTTTGCTTTTAAGGCGTCCCCCTGGGCGTGAAGCATATCCTGGCGACGTGTTTTATCTTCATTCAAGACTTTTAGAGCGCGCTGCAAAAATGAATGCAAAGCATGGTGGTGGATCTTTAACGGCACTTCCTATTGTTGAAACACAAGCGGGTGATGTTTCAGCCTACATTCCAACCAATGTGATTTCCATTACAGATGGCCAAATTTTCCTTGAAACCGATTTGTTTTATAAGGGAATTCGTCCAGCTGTTAACGTGGGACTATCGGTCAGTCGTGTTGGGTCGGCAGCCCAAATGAAAGCCATGAAGCAAGTTGCCGGAAGTGTGAAACTTGAACTTGCCCAATATCGTGAAATGGCCGCATTTGCCCAGTTTTCTTCCGACTTGGACGCCTCCACTCAAAAGCTTCTAAATCGAGGAAGTCGCTTAACGGAACTTTTAAAGCAGCCACAATATGCACCGCTAAGTACTGCAGAGCAGGTGCTTGTAATTTATGCTGGTGTTGAAGGGTTTTTAGATGACATTCCCTTAAAGGATATTAACCTCTGGGAAAAAGAATTTTTAGCCTATACCAATTCTCATGAACAGAAGATATTAAAGAAAATTGAGAAAGAAAAAGAGCTTTCGCCCGCGCTCAAAATAGAAATCCAAACACTGATTAAAACCTTTAAAGAAAGATTTGTTTAATGCCAAACCTTAAAGTTTTAAGACAGCGGATTCAAAGCGTTAAATCGACCAAGAAAATTACTTCAGCAATGAAGCTTATTGCAACGTCGCATTTTAAAAAACTTCAAAAAAATTACCAATCAAGTTGCCATTATACCCAGGCTATTTATGAGTGTTTAAAAGCTGTTTTGGAATACAAAGAGTTAGATCACGAGCTTCCAGACATTCTTCGACCACGACCAAAATCTAAAGAATTACGAATTATTTTAGGCTCAGACCGAGGCCTTTGTGGTGGATTTAATCCTTCTATTGTGAAACAAGCGCTTCACCAAGAGTATTCAGATAACACATTTTTTCTTTGTCTTGGAGAAAAAATTCCAAGCCTTATCCCTCCTTCCCTTAAAGATAAAATTATTAATGTTCTTCCTATGCAAAACAAAGAAGCTTACAAAGAAAGTTTTTCGCTTGCCTATTTTTTAGAGCATCAAGTTTTATCGGGACAATTTGATCACGTATCAATTGTTTATAATCGATTTCGGTCTATATTATCTTATACGCCAACGCTCCATACTCTTATCCCTTTTAATGGCCCTTTAGAAGCAGCAACGAAACCTCTTATAGAAAACCGATGGCTTTTTGATCTAGAACCGAATGTGCCAACTCTTTTAAAAACTCTTGCAACTAAAAATTTAGCGACCCAAATAGCGCACGCTTGTATGGAAAGTCATATGAGCGAACAAAGCGCCCGAATGATGGCAATGGATACCTCCACTCGTAGCGCTGAAGATATGCTAGAACAATTAGAAAAAACCTATCATCGTTCACGCCAAACAATTATTACCAATGAGCTGATTGAAATCATTGCAGGCGCTGAATTGTTATAAAAGAGGAAGAAATGCAGGCAAAAAAGAAGAAAAATATAGGAAAAATTGTCAAAGTTGTCGGACCCATCGTTGACGTTCTATTTGAAGACCAAGTGCCTCACATTTTTAATGCGCTTGAAGTTCAAAAAGACGGAAAATCTCTTATTCTCGAAGTTGTTTTGCAGTTAGGTGAAAATATTGTCCGAACCATTGCGATGGATTCAACGGATGGCCTTCAGCGAACAACGGCTGTTTTAGATACGGGTGCTCCTATTACAGTCCCTGTTGGAAAAGGAACCTTGGGACGTATTATGAACGTCACAGGACAACCAATTGATGATCGAGGGCCTATTCAGTCTGATGAGTATCGCTCTATCCATCAACCAGCCCCCGCTTTTAAAGATCAGTCAACGGAAACTGATATATTGGTCACAGGCATTAAGGTCATCGATCTTTTAGCCCCCTATTCTCGTGGAGGAAAGGTGGGACTATTTGGAGGAGCAGGCGTTGGAAAAACGGTTCTTATTATGGAACTCATTAATAACGTAGCCAAAGCTCACGGAGGCTATTCTGTTTTCGCAGGCGTTGGAGAACGCACTCGAGAAGGCAATGACTTATATCACGAAATGATCTCGTCCAATGTGATTGACCTTGAAGGAGATCAATCCAAAGCAGCCCTTGTTTATGGGCAAATGAATGAATCCCCAGGAGCAAGAGCCCGGGTTGCCTTAACAGGCCTCACAATTGCAGAACATTTTCGAGATGCCTCTAAACAAGATGTATTGCTTTTTATTGATAATATCTTCCGCTTTACTCAAGCAGGATCTGAAATCTCCGCACTCTTAGGGCGTATTCCTTCTGCTGTTGGATATCAGCCAACGTTAGGCAGTGAAATGGGGGATTTACAAGAACGCATTACCTCAACCCACACAGGGTCTATTACCAGTGTTCAAGCTGTTTATGTTCCAGCAGACGATTTAACAGACCCAGCGCCAGCAACCTCTTTTACGCATTTAGATGCAACCACAGTCCTCAGCCGTCAAATTGCAGAATTAGGTATTTATCCTGCGGTTGACCCCCTTGATTCAACATCACGTATTTTGGATCCACGGATTGTTGGCGAAGAACATTATACTGTTGCACGACAAGTTCAGTCCGTACTTCAATCCTATAAATCTCTTCAAGACATCATCGCCATTCTTGGAATGGATGAGCTGTCCCCTGAAGATAAACTAACAGTTTCGAGGGCCCGTAAAATTCAACGATTCTTTTCTCAACCCTTTCATGTAGCAGAAGTTTTCACAGGTATTCCCGGTGCCTTTGTCCCCTTAGAGGAAACGATTAAAGGATTTAAAGGCATCGTTGAAGGTTTGTATGATGATATCCCAGAGGTAGATTTTTATATGAAAGGATCT
>VGCX01000016.1 GCA_016869935.1 Alphaproteobacteria bacterium | reverse complement strand
GTGAAAAATAATAAAACTTACTGTCTTAACCAGTCCGTCTTCGCCCCGTTGGGGCTACGCCGGACACTGCTTCGACCTAACGGTCTACTTTGTGGCTGCGCCACGCGTAGCCCGTAAGGGCGAAGCGTGGTGGAGCCAGACGGGATCGAACCGACGACCTCCTGAATGCAAATCAGGCGCTCTCCCAGCTGAGCTATGGCCCCATATTGATTGGGATTCGGATTAAGTTGATCATACGCACTAACCACCGAAGTAGCTAAATTTTGCCAATTTAACTAGTCCGCCCGAAGACCGACCTGTCTAACGAAGCTTTAGCGTAGTTAGAAGGGCGCAGGGTGGTGGGCCCGGGAGGACTTGAACCTCCGACCTCACGCTTATCAAGCGCGCGCTCTAACCAACTGAGCTACGAGCCCGGCACTTAACCGAATATTGACGGTTATAGCGAACTCAGGGGAACCATGCAAGCAAAATTTTAAAATTTTGACTAACTTTCTATGTATGCTTAGTAAAAAATGGCATTTTTTATAATTATGACATTTTATTTAATAATTGACATTTTTATGGGTTTTTGCTATTCCTAAAAAAAGATTCAAGAAAAAAGCAGGAAATCATGAATAGCATTCGTGCAAAGATCGGTGAAGGAGGAAGAGTCATTATTCCGTCCGCCTTTCGTCAGCACCTTCATTTAAAGATTGGAGATGAGATTATAATACATTTAAAAGACGAAGAAATTTATATCACAACGCCTTACCACGCTTTGAAACAATTACAGACTCGGGTAAAAAATTATAGCAATGCTACTGGTAGTTCTTTTTCTTTGGTCGATGATTTAATACAAAGCCGACGTGTTGAGGCAGGAAAAGAAAATGAGCGCTAGAGTTGTTTTGGATTCTTCCGCGTTATTAGCCCTTCTTCAGGAGAAAAAAGGATCAGAACTTATACAGCCACTGCTTGAAAATGCAACGATGTCTTCGATCAATGTTGCAGAAGTTTTAACGGCTTTGACGCGCATTCATATCCTACCGCAAGAGGCTCTTTTATTTATTTCCCATATGATCAAAGAAATTATTCCTTTTGATGTTGAGCAAACAGCCCTTGTTGCTGATTTGTATGCTCAAGGAAAAGAAAAAGGCTTATCGCTGGGGGATCGTGCGTGTATTGCTTTAGGTATTAAGTTAAAGGCCCCGATTTATACAGCGGATAAAATATGGGGACACTTATCAATTGATCGGGTCGATGTTCGGGTTATCCGGTAAATTGCGGTAGGCCTTAAAAATTCGTGCCATGTAATGAAGCATTTCTTCGTAGGTCACGTTGTTCTTAATGAAGTTTTGGGCAGCATTTGTCATCATTTGTCCATCGTTAATATTGTGCTGTGCTTTGGTAAATTTTTCTTGTAAATCGTTCAAATCTTCTTGAATTTCAATAAAATGAACAGAGGGAGAAAGTCCGTTATAATACCACTGAACATGGGATGATTTTTGTTTGAGCACAACAGAGTTCGATGCAAGCTTCCACAAAAGCCCTGGCCAGCTGGAACTAATACCATCAAGAGAAAGAAGATATTTGTATTGAATCTGATATTCTGGAATTAGATACTGTTCATTGCGGCCATCGGTTAATTCAATATCGAAAAAAGAGGACTGTTTACTCAGTTCAGCAGCCTTTAAACGAATGGGATTGGTATTGCTTCCCCGCCAAAAGAGAATATCTTTCTTTTTGTGCCAGGGATAAATAAAGTTTGCAAAATGGATTGTAGTTTCAACGTGCCCCCATCTAGAAAGATTCATTCCATCGGGGATAAGAATTAAGTTTTTCTCGTTTATTCGATCGAGGTTTTTTGAAAAGACAAAAATCGGCACTTCCCCTTTATAATCATCAAAAATCTTATCATTAATACAAAGGATGAAATCTAAATCTTGTGGTAAAAGATTTTCTTCGTTCAAATAATTCAAGGCTTTTAAAACAGCCTCTAGCCGTCCTTGAAATCGATTGAGCGTTTCAGGATATGTTTCGATTTTTCCGTTTATAAGGCGAATGCGAATAAGGAGCAAAGTATTTTGAAGGGCTTCTTTAGAAAATTGCCCTAAGTAGTCCGTTAATTTTTGGGAGGAGCACCGCAGTGAGATTTCATCGATTCGTTCTTGCGCCCAAGTAGGCGCTGGGTTTTTTAGTTTTTCTTTTAGAGAGGAAGGATCGTAGGGCTTTTTCATATAAAAATATAAGCGCGCCATAGCATCCACAGTGTCGAATCGAAAATCATCTAAAGATCTAAAAATTCCAAAGGGGCATAAGATGGCGCTTCCAAAAAGCAGGATACTTACAATGATCAGAAATTTTCTCATAAATCCTCGATTCTATAAAAGCGGATCTTAACAAAGAACCTTGAGGGCGTCATGGTTTTTCTTGCGGAGAAAAGATCAGCCATTTATAGTACAAGAAAAACGGAGAAAATTATGAACCTTAGTGCTCTAATGAAACAAGCCCAAGAAATGAAAAAGCAGCTTGAGAAATTAGACGAAGAGCTTGCTGCAAAAACAGTTGAAGGGATCGCCGGCGGTGGTTTGGTAAAGGTTGTTTTAAATGGCAAGGGTGATATGATCAGTATTGCCATTGACCCTGAACAAATTAATCCAGATGAAAAAGTTATTTTAGAGGATCTAATTGTTGCAGCGCACGCCAAAGCAAAAGAAAAATTGGGGGACCAAAGCGCTCATGGGCTAAAAAATTTGACCAGCGGATTATCTTTGCCCCCAGGGCTTAAGCTTCCTTTCTAAAAGATTGACGGAATGATTGCAAAAGAAATAGACCATTTGATGAAGCTTTTGGCTCAGTTGCCAGGCTTGGGCCCGCGGTCCGGAAAACGGGCTGCGCTCCATCTTTTGAAGCGCAGGGCGACGCATATGGTTCCTCTCATTGATGCCTTAAATAATGTCCTGGCCACCGTAAAAACATGCGCTGTCTGCGGCAATATCGATACAAAATCTCCCTGCAGTCTGTGTGATGACAACAAAAGAGATTCTTCTTCCTTATGTATTATCGAAGATGTTGAAGACTTGTGGGCGATGGAACGGGCCCATGCTTTTCGGGGACGTTATCATGTGTTGGGGGGTGTGCTGTCGGCGTTGGATGGGATTGGGCCAGAAAATTTGACCTTAGAAAGTCTTATGAAGCGTATAGAGACAGGGCACATTCAAGAGGTGATTATTGCTCTTAGCGCGACTATGGAGGGGCAAACTACAGCACACTATCTTCACGATAAGCTTTCTGCTTTCCCTATCAAAATAACACGTCTTGCCCACGGCCTTCCAATGGGTGGGGATTTAGACTATTTAGATGAAGGAACAATTCTGGCTGCTTTAAACGCACGTCAACCGATTGGATAAGGGGACTTCTAATGACAAAATATTTAAGTGTTTTTTTGTTGCTGATTAACTTTTCATCAGTTGCTAACGCCCATTGTTCGGATCGGGCAAACAAATGGGACTGCGAACGTTTCAATCGTTGTTATTGGGGGGCTGTGGGGTGTACCTCAAAAAAGAATCTCCAACAAAAAAAGTCTAGTGTTCTTAATTACTTAGGATTTGACCGTGATTGACTGCCGCATTCAAAACCGTATCGGAATTATAACCCTTAACCGACCTGAAAAGCTGAATGCCTTAAATGTGTTTATGTTTGAAAGTATTGCGCACCACCTTGATCTATGGGAAATGGATCCAGGCGTTGACCTGGTTGTCATTCGAAGTGCCGTTGATCGAGCTTTTAGCGCGGGGGGAGATCTTAGGATCCTTTATGATATCGATCAGCAATACCCTAAAGACGAGGCCTACAAAAAATTCGATGATTTTTTTGCTTTTGAATATACCCTTAACGAACGCATTCATGGATATAAAAAACCCTATATCGCCTTAATACATGGCATTGCAATGGGTGGGGGGCTTGGTGTTTCAATGCATGGGCGCTATAGGATTGTCAGCGAAAATGTAACGATCGCGATGCCTGAGTGCGCTGTGGGATTTTTCCCTGATATTGTCAGCACCGCTTTTTTAAGGCATTGCCCAGGCTTTATGGGCTCCTTTTTGGCTGTAACTGGCTATCGCCTTAATGCCGCAGATGCTTTAGATACAGGGCTTGCGACTCATTTTATACCCAAAGACCTTTTTGATGTTTTTGTTGAGGCGTTGTGTCAAGCGCCAACAGCAGGGCAGGGGGAAGCGGTTCTTTTAGAACTGCTGGACCATTTTGGGGGTGGAGAAGTGCCTGTTGCCCCAACACTTTCACCCCGACAAGAGCTTATTGATGAAGCGTTTTCCAAAGAAACACTAGACGATGCCCTTATTGTCTTAAAGCTGAGCAAAGATCCTTGGTGTCAAAAAATTTTGCGGGATTTGGCTTTGTCTTCCCCTCTTAGCCTGGGCTTGACCTATGACCATTTTAAAAATATTAAGGGAAAATCCTTTAAGTCATTAAAAGAAATGGATCAAAAACTGGCTTCCTATTGCCTGCAGCACGGTGATTTTTTAGAAGGCATCCGGGCCAAGATTGTTGATAAAGACAATCGTCCGCGGTGGCAAAAGAATTTTTCTTAAGCTTTTTGGTAGACAACTATAAGATTTTCTTTTAAAAAGAAGGCTTAACGTAACAAACGTTCCTATGCCCAGGTAGCTCAGTGGTAGAGCAGAGGACTGAAAATCCTCGTGTCGGTGGTTCGATCCCGCCTCTGGGCACCACGCTTCGCCCTTACGGGCTACGCGTGGCACAGCCACGTGTGGACCGTTAGGCCGAAGCAGTGTCCGGTGTAGCCCCAACGGGGCGAAGACGGACTGGTTAAGCTAGTAAGTATTATTTTTCACCTTTCAAGCTACGGGCCATAAACCCAAGTGTTCCGTCCCTGACACTTCATCCAAATTCTATGATGTTACCCTGTTTCGATAGATTTCTTTTTAAAAAATCTTAAAAAAAAGACCCCCCAAAGTGGGGGGCATGTCGGAGAGTTGGTAAACTCTATAGTAGTTAATACTCCAAACTGGTGTGAGCCTTTTGGCTACGCTGCAGGTGCTGCTTTCCTTGATGCACTGCGTTTTTTAGCTCTTGCTTTTGATGTTATCTTATCTACTTCTTTCTCTGTAATTTTTTTGTAGTTTGATAGATCATCGTTTGGCATAGCGTCACGAACTGCGAAAACTTTTGAGGATAGCTTTCTTTTGGCTTTAACATGACCACGTTTCTTTTTATTATCAACGCGTTCTGTTTGAAGCGCTGTTGGGTCTAAATAAAAAGCATTTCCTTGGCGCACAAGAGGTGTTGTCATGATATCTCCAACAGTTCCTGCTCCAAATCCTTTTTTCATTTTGATGCCACGACCAGCGGCACGTCCCATCGTGCTAATAGTTGGAACGATGTGATCAATTTTTAAATAGCGATTTGCCATGTTGGAAATAATGACAGTTGCAACCCCATAAACACTAAAGGAATCGCCATCTTTTGCCGTATTGAATAGTTGATCGATGTGGTCTAGAAGAGAGATACTCCCATAGTGTACCATATCTTTGACCTGCTGTTCGGACATTTGTGAAAGCGTTGTTGCATAACGTTGAACAAATCCTTGAGATATTTCCTCTGCTAGCTGTTGAACAACTTGAAGTGTAAGAGCATCATTAGATTCAAAAGCATCGTTATTAATATCTGTTTTCTTTCTAAGAGCCCACTGCGTTGCTTTCCCTACACCTCTTCCAGCAATATCGGCAACTATACCTCCTCCTGGAACAAGAGAAATAAAGACTTGTACTGCTTTTCCAACCATAAAAGGCAGGCCAATCGCCCCAATAGAAGGAAGGGCTTGTCCCTCTTTAAAGTTAAACATACGTGCCACAAGGCCGCGCTCAAGAGCTCTGTCCATTAATCTTTCTACTGACTTTGAACGCTCAAAGGTTGTTTGAGAATCAAATAAATCAGCTGTACCGCTAAAAAGAAGACCATTACTGGCCGTTTCCTCACTAAGGGTTTCTCCAGCATCAGAAAGAATACCTTGAATACCAAGTATCTCGCAAAGACCTCTAACAGGTTTGCTAATATTTCTTGCTGCACTGTGTCCTACTGCATGCACAACCTCAGCTCCATTTGCTGTAAACGTATGTATGCAAACAGCACTTATGATTAATATTTTTAAATACGCCTTCTTCAATTGCGCCTCCGCTTTTGTGTCGCATTAAGGATATATAAATATCCGATAAAATCCATTCAAGAGTTTTTTATAGTTTTTTGGAAATTTAAATTGATTTGTTTATGATTACTTTAAGTATTGCTAATAAAAAAACTTTTGTCTAGTAGTTTTTTCTTTTTTTATACAATGCTAAAGTTTTTTCTACAATCAAGGGAATGGCAAATTGTTTGCAGGTGTACGTTCGTCCTTTTTGGCCCATGTGGTGCCGTTCTTCGGGAGAGAGAGCCAAAAACCGCGTGATTGCTTCTGCAATAGCTTGGGGTGTGATGGATGTAAGGAACCCATTTGTGCCGTCCTCTACAATTTCTCTGCATCCTGGAACATCGCTTGTGATAATCGGAAGGGCGCAGCTTGCAGCCTCTAGTAAGGATTTTGGTAATCCTTCCCGGTAAGAAGGAAGAATTGCCGCATCTGCAGTATGATAAAGCGCCACAATATCACTTTGATGGCCAACCCACGTGCAAAGCCCTTGAGAGTGCCAGTCTTTTAAGGTTTTTTCATCAATAGATCTTGGATTTTCCGGGTCTGGAGCGCCACAAAGAATTAATTGTACGGGTATATTGTTTGCGCGCAGAATTCTGATTGCCTCTATTGTTTCTCCAATGCCTTTATCCCAAAGCATCCTAGCAACGAGAGCGAGTTTTAAGGGGTTGTTTTGGGGCAGAGTTTTAGGCGGGCAGAAAAAGGTAGTATCGATCCCAGATCCACGAATAAGGGCGATTTGATCAGTATTTAAAAATTTCTTGAACATCTCATAATCGTCTTGATTTTGAACAATAAGAGTTGATCCTTTGCGTCGAAAAAGAAGCCGAAAGATCTGCATAATCGTAAAGCGTAACCCTTTGACTAAGAGATTTTTGGAAATAAACACATACCCAAGACCTGTCAGCGCGTTAATGGTTCTGGGGATTTGATTTAAAAAGGCTGCAATGCTCCCATACAATACTGGCTTTAAAGCAACATGATGGACAATATCGGGCTTATGTTTTTCATAAATTTTGGCAATTTCTGTTAAGGTTTTTAAGTCGTGGAATGGGTTAATTCCTGTGCGTTCTAGGGTATGAAGGGGAATAAATGTAAACCCTAGAGCCTCTATTTTTGGGCGCTGCCCTGTGTCGCGGCATGCCACCAATACCTCAAGCCCTGCTTCTTGTGCGCCTAACGCAACGGGCAAGCGGTGGGAAAGAAAATAAGCGTCTGTTGTGACAAGGTACAGGAGGCGCATGCCATCAAACCGGGGCTCTTTCAAAAGATAAACCCGTTTTTGTATCAAATAAATGGCAGTCTTTGGGGGCAGCTGATAAAGCTAGAGAATCGCCGACTTTGATACGACTTTCTCCCTGTAATCGTACTAAAATAGTTTGTCCCCAGCCGATTTTAACGTAGGCATACGTTTCACTCCCTAGATTCTCAACAATCGTTACATCTCCGGTAAAAAGGGCCTCTTCCTCTTTTTGAACAACAAAAACATGTTCAGGGCGAACGCCCACTTCCACATTTCCTTTTTCTTCAAGAACAATACCCTCAGACAAGGAAACAGGCAGGGTAATCCTTTTATCATGGGGAAGGTCTAGGTTAACATTTCCGTCTGCAAGAGAGGCAATATGAGCCTCCACAAAGTTCATTTTGGGGGACCCAATAAAACTTGCAACAAATTTATTGCGTGGGTGGTGATAAAGTTCCATCGGTGTTCCAACTTGTTCAATGGTTCCTTCATTCAGAACCACAATTCGGTCAGCAAGGGTCATAGCCTCTACTTGGTCATGGGTGACATAAATCATCGTTGTTTTAAGGTCATGTTTCAGCTTTGCAATTTGCATGCGCATCTTGACTCTAAGCGAGGCGTCCAAATTTGACAAAGGTTCATCAAACAAAAAGACTTTGGGGTCTCTAACAATCGCTCGACCAATCGCAACTCTTTGCCGTTGTCCCCCAGAAAGCTGCTTAGGTTGACGATCAAGCAAATGATTCAGTTGCAAAATTTCGGATGCCTGTAACACGCGTTTTTCAATTTCATTGCGGCTGTATTGGCTGCATCTTAAACCGAAAGCGATATTTTCATAAACGGTCATATGGGGATAAAGAGCATAGGACTGAAACACCATAGAGACCCCCCGTTTTGCGGGTGGTATTGTCGTTACGTCTGTGTTCCCAATATGCAAAGATCCCTCTGTAATGTCCTCTAAGCCGGCGATAAGGCGAAGAAGGGTAGATTTTCCGCACCCTGAGGGACCCACAAAAACCGTAAATTCATTATCAGGAATTTCTAAATTGATATTATGAATGACTTCAGTTTTATCAAAAACTTTTCGTACGTTTTTTAAAACAACTTGTGCCATAGAAATAGTCCCTATCCTTTTACAGCGCCTGCGGTTAACCCTGAGACGATACGTCGTTGAAATATAAGTACTAACACAATCAAGGGAAGGGTGACAACAACAGAGGCTGCCATAATTTTCCCCCAAGGTAATTCAAACTCAGACGCTCCTGTCATTAAAGCAATCGCGACTGGAATGGTTCTTGATTGACTTTCAACGGTTAAGGTTAGGGCATATAAAAATTCATTCCAGGCAGCAATAAAGGCTAAAAGTCCTGTCGTAACAAGGGCTGGCCATAGTAAAGGTAGGAAGATTTTTGTGCAGATAGTTAAGGTGCTTGCCCCATCGATGATGGCCGCTTCTTCAATTTCTTTGGGGAGCTGTTTCATAAAAGTTGTTAGAATCCATGTTGTAAAGGGGAGGGTAAACGTCATATAAGAAAAAATAAGACCCAAAAGGTTATTATAAAGACCCAGGGTTCGGATCAGTTCAAACATCCCGGATAAAATAGCAACTTGCGGAAACATTGAAATACTAAGGATGGACAAAAGCAAAGCAGACCGTCCTCGGAATCGAACACGACCTAAAGCATAAGAGGCGGTAATAGCCAACATAAGGGAAATGGAAACAGTGCCAACGGCCACAAAAACAGAGTTTAAAATATTATGGCCAAAAGGTTGCTCTTTGAAAATTTCTATAAAATTTGAAAAGGTTAGGTGTGCCGGCCAGAATTCTACCTTAAATAAATCGGAGCCTGTTTTTAAGGACGATACAATTGCCCAATAAAAAGGAAAGACACACACAATAATAATTAAAGCAGATAACAGATACAAAAAAGGCGTATAGAATTTTGATCGCATGATTATTTATCCTGTTTTAACCCACCTGTCATAAGAAAACCAAGGGTTGCAAGGCTAATAATAAAAAATAATAATGTTGCAGCAGCCGAGCCAATCCCCACACTTTGAAAGTCAAATAACTGCTGGCGTGCATAAACAGACATGGAAACGGTTTCAACGCTTCCACTTGTTAAAACATAAATCAAATCAAAGATTCTTAAGGCATCGAGAGACCTAAAAATAACAGCGACTGTGATAGCCGGTTTAAGCAAGGGAAGGGTCACGCGCCAAAAAACCCGAAGGGGATGAATACCGTCAACTCGGGCTGCTTCAAAACATTCTTGAGGCAGAAGTTGCAGTCCTGCCAGCAACAAAAGGGCCATAAAGGGGGTTGTTTTCCATACGTCAACCAAAACCACGGAAACCATAGCGAGCTTGGGACTTGCTGTCCAGGCGAGAGGCTCTTTGATGATATGACAAAAAATCAGGATTTCATTTAAGACGCCATACACATCATGGAGGATCCATCCCCACATTTTTGCTGAGATAATCGTTGGAATAGCCCAGGGAATTAAAACAGCTGTTCGGAGCCATCCTCGTCCTTTAAAATGGGCATTTAAAACAAGTGCGATAATAAGACCAAAGATAGTTTCTAAGCTTACAGAAATAGCGGCGAAAATAACCGTATTTTTAAACGATTGGCGCCAGGTCGAATCTTCAAATAGATAGAAAAAATTATCGACACCGACAAACTGCCCACCTTTTAAGTCCGAAAGAGACGTGTCTGTGAATGAAAACCAAAGAGTACGAAGCAGTGGCCACCCTGCAACGAGGAATAGTACAACCAAAGTTGGCATTAAGAAAAGCCACGCATCTCGGGTGCGTGATTTTGTTAAGTCTGATGAACGGCCCTTGAACAAATGATTTGGTCTCCGGTTAAATGAATCTACGACCAGGTTGTACCATGTTTACTTAAAAAATTCATCTTTTTTTCTGCCCCTTCAAAACTTTTTTCAGCGGTCATTTTTTTACTAAGAACGCTATGAACTGCATTCCAGAAGGCTGCACTCACCTGACTATACTTAGAACGCGTTTGACGAGAAGGTCGCAAAGAGGCGTGATGAAGAACATCATTCATTATTTTCATTAAAGGATTTGAAGATAAAACATCTTTGTCTTTATACAGTTTTTCCATGGGAGGGAAATATCCCCCTGCTTGGCTTCGGCGTTTTAGTTCTTCAAAGCTTGTGAGAAATTGAATTAAGTCAGCAGCATCTTTTTTGTGTTTTGAATATTTAGAAAGACTCAAGTTCCATCCCCCTAAGACTCCGGTATTTTGACCATCTTTTCCCCCTTTTGGAAGGGGCATAATACCGATCTTACCTGCAACAGGACTATCGGATGAATTTAACAGAGGCCAGGCATAGGGCCAATTACGCATGAAAATGGCTTTTCCTGATTGAAAAACGCCCCGACAATCTTCCTGTTCATAGTTCAAAACACCTTCAGGCGTAATGGTCCCAATCCACGAACTGATGCGATTAACGATACCCACAGCAGCGGGATTATTTAAAGAAACGTGGCCACTCGCTTCCACGATTGTTCCCCCGTTTTTGTGGGAATTGATCCATTCTAAGGCGTTGCATGTAAGGCCCTCATAGGCCTTTCCTTGGAAGACATATCCCCAGATAGAGTGCCCGAGCTTTGATTCCTCTTCTTGAATGATTTTGGCAGTTTCTTCGAGCTCTTCCCAGGTTTGAGGAACAGGGCGATGGTATTTTTCCAGTAAATCCTTACGATAATATAAAAAACCAACTTGAACAAACCAAGGCATAGCAACAAGAGCGCCGCTCACCGTATTGTTTTCAATCAGTTGGGGAAAGTATTCTCGAAGTGTTTCTGAGGGGATATAATTTTTCAAATCCTCAAGGTGCTTTACGAGAAGACCAGGCCAGACAACATCGACCTGATAGATGTCAATATTATCTGATCCTGCGGCTAAGTGTTGTTGAAAGAGAGTTAGTCGTTCGTTAGAACCATTTGGTGCGGGAATGACCTTTGCTTTTTTGCCGGTTTTTTTCTCCCAAAGGGCAACACCTTCTTGGCAGGTTTTATATTCAAGACCTACCATGCCACAGGTAATATGGATAAGGTTTTCGTCTTCTGTGGTTTTTATGGACGACTTAAAGAAGAAAAAATATCCACATAATCCTAAAAGAATCCCTATTATTAAGAACGTTAGGCCTTTCTTACCCATCAACAAACTCCATTTTGTTTTACGGCCATAAGGTACTCTGTTCCCCCTATGATTACAATAGAGGAATTCTAAAGAAGCGTATTTCAAATAACACCGTAAAAAATACGGTATTTTTTTGTTGCTATTTTTGTCCGTTTTGTATAGATAAGAAGAGCCAGTGGAATGGTATAGTATGAAATATAAATTGACAAATCATAGCGTCGATTGCAGGGGGATAACCCCTTTTTTTTCTCTAGTATTTCGGTTTACATAGTCTTGTAAATCTTAAGGCGATAAAACCATGAAAAAGAAGTTTTGAAATAGGGAGGATTCAACGTTTCTTTAGACGTAATAATAGGTGCATAGTATGAATGAAAAAGAAGTACAGTTGTTGGATGAATTAAAGGGATTGCGCAAAGATTTCAGGGCATTTTGTTCTCGAATTTCCTCTGACTTGCACGGCTCCCTTCGAAATATTGGTGGGTTTGTATCTTTGATTGAGGGGCATTCTACCATTGAATTTGATGATAAGGTAAAACGGTATCTATCTTTTGTTAAAGAAGGGGCTGAAAAAGCAGAAACCTTGATCGGCGCGCTGACTGAATATTCAGGTCTTTTGACCGAAGATAAAAAACTGACAACAATCTCTTTGGAAGAGCCTTTAAATTTGGCTCTTAGTGATATTGGGCCCTTGCTTCGTGAACGACATGGATTTGTTCAGACAAAGCTCTGTCCAGTTGAAATTTTTGGGGATGTTGGATTGTTGAGAAAAGCGTTTGGGTATATTTTAGATAACGCTATCATTTATTCAAGAACGGCGCCCCACATAGATATAAAGTTCGAAAAAAAGAACGCGATGTATCTGATTAGTATTTCTGATAATGGGATTGGAATTCCCGATGATTACCATCAAAAGGTCTTCGAACCTTTCGAGCGGCTTCATCCTGCGGAATATTTTTCAGGCATTGGTCTTGGCCTTTCTATTGTTAAAAGGATTATTAATCTCCACCGAGGGCGTATTTGGATTGAAAATAATGAAATCGGATATGGGACAACAGTCTTTATAGTATTTCCTCTTCGGGCTTAGCATCCTAGTATCAACCGAAGCTTCCATTGAATTGTTTTCTAAATCTTCTTGCTTGACCATAAAAAGCAAGAGTGTCACATTAATAACAAAGATAGTTGCTTAAAGGATACGCCGAATGGCTTACGATATACTAATTGTTGATGATCAACAGGATATTTGTCACCTTATTGCAGATGTTTTGCAAGAGGAGGGATATAAACCTCATATTCTAACAGAAGGCCATCGGGTTTTAGAGTTTATGCGCACCAAAACCCCTCATTTGGTCATTATGGATATTTGGTTAAACGATAGTCGCTTTGATGGAATTGAGCTTTTGGATATCTTGAAACAAGACTATCCCCTGCTTCCAGTGGTGATGATTAGCGGCCACGGTAATATTGAAACAGCCGTGAGTGCCTTGAAAAAAGGGGCCTATGATTTTATTGAAAAACCTTTTCAACAAGATCGTCTTTTGGCAATTGTTGCCCGTGGTATTGAGGTTGCCAATCTTAGAAAACAGTTGGATTCCTTGAAGAAAGAGGCACCCCTTTTATCATTGCACGGACATTCAGTAGCGATTAACACAGTACGACAGTCTATCGAGCGTATTGCAAAGACCAATAGTCGCGTTATGATTCAAGGTCCTTCTGGGGTGGGAAAGGAAGTGGTTGCACGCTTGATTCATCAGCAGTCGCTCAGGTCTTCTTATCCTTTTGTTGTTTTTAACTGTGCAGCGGTTAGCCCTGATAAAATAGAAGAAGAGCTTTTCGGGATCGAAAAAAACGCTGGGACGCCAAATGTTAGTATAAAGCTGGGGGTTTTAGAGCAAGCGGATCAAGGAACGCTTTTTTTAGATTGTGTGACGGATCTCCCTCTATCAGTTCAGGGAAAGCTGGTTAGTATTCTTCAAAGCAATCGATTCTCTCGAGTAGGAGGATCCAGAACGCTCACGGCCGATGTTCGGATTATGTCGTCAACGCTTGGTAATGTTGAAGCCTTGATTCAAAAAGGGACATTCCGAGAAGATTTGTATTATCGGTTGAATGTTGTTCCTCTTTCCATTCCTCCCCTTTCAGAGCGGGTTGAAGATATTTTTGATCTTATTGAGTATTTCCTCAAAGGAGAAGCTTCTGGCGGATCCTATCATTTAAGCGATACGGCAAGACTGGCTCTTGAATCTTATGCATGGCCTGGAAACGTCAGGCAACTTAAGAATGTTGTTGAATGGATTCTTATCATGCACCCAACACCGGATAAAAAAATTATCGACCGTTCGATGCTGCCTTCTGAAATTTTAAATGCTGAAAAAGAAGCGGTGTCGTCTCTTAGTGATACGCAGTTTTATGAAATGCCTTTACGAGAAGCAAGAGAAGAGTTTGAACGGCGTTATCTTGCGTTTCATATTAGGCGATTTGGGGGAAATATTACAAAAACAGCTTTTGCTATTCAAATGGAAAGAACGGCGCTTCATCGGAAAATAAAACTTCTTAATCTTCTTGAGGGCCAGACAGAAGTGGAAGAGTCTTCTCTGCATGCTGAAGCCCCAGTGCTGTAGATAATTCCTATAGGGACTGAAGCTGATTCCAATTTTCTTGTTTGTGACAAAAGCAACAGAGTGTCTTGCATTAAACCCAAAACCCCAGTACAAAAAAGAAAACAACGAAACCAAGGATAAAAAAAAGATGATTATTGTCACCGGTGGTGCTGGGTTTATTGGGTCTTTGATGGTTGAGGCGCTTGAGAGGATTGGGCGTTATGATACCGTTGTTTGTGATGTTTTAGGACAGGACAGCAAGTGGAAGAATATTGCCAAACGGGAGCTAGGGACGATTATTCATCCCGATGAAATTTTTGGGTTCTTATCCCAAAACGCTGCACGGGTGCAGGCCATTATTCACATGGGCGCTATTTCATCCACAACAGAATCGAACGCTGATTTGATCATTAGCAGTAACTTTAAGCTGTCTCAAGGGCTTTGGTCTTGGTGCAGTATTCACAAAAAACGATTTATCTATGCCTCTTCAGCGGCAACGTATGGAAATGGGGAACACGGATTTGTGGATGGGTTTACACCCAAGGAGCTTTCTATTTACCGACCGCTTAACCCCTATGGGTGGAGCAAGCATTTGTTTGATCGGTGGGTCGCACGTCTTAATACAACCAATGTTGAAAAGCCGTCTCAGTGTGTGGGATTGAAGTTTTTTAATGTGTATGGTCCTAACGAATATCATAAAGGTGAACAACGCAGCATCATCCATAAAATGGCTGGGCAAATTTTGGAAGGCCGCGAGGTGACACTATTCAAGTCTTGTCATCCTTCTTATCCCGATGGGGGACAGATGCGTGATTTTGTTTATGTCAAAGATTGTGTTGATGTCATGCTGTGGTTTTTGGCAAACCCCAATGAAAGCGGTCTTTTTAATGTAGGGACAGGGGATCCTGCGACCTTTAATGAAGTGGCCTATGGGGTGTTTGAGGCGCTTGGGTATAATGACCCACGCATTACTTATATTGATATGCCTCCTGAAGTGCAACGCCATTACCAAAACTACACTCAAGCAAGTCTTTCGAATTTACGCAAGGCTGGTTACAAAAAGCCCTTCACCCCGATCAAAGAAGGCATTTTGGATTATGTAAGGAATTATTTCCTGAAAGAAGATCCGTACGTGTGATTTTTACAAATCAAAATTCTTATACCGAGAAAAAGCCTGCAGAACAGGAACATTGCCGTCGAAAATACTTTTTTCGACCCATCCTGATTTTGTTTTTCTTAAAGCAACGGCTTCTTTCATAAACGGGCTTTTAGAAAGAAACGTCAAAAGAACGCCATCATAGGCGATCTGCTGTAAAACCGAGACAGGAATTTCTTCAACAGCCCCTTCGATCAAAATCACATCAAAAGATCCTTGTTGTGGTAGTCCTTTGTCTAAGGCGCCTTCTACCGCAAAGACATTATCAATCCCAAGGTGGTCCATTAATTCATTGGCTTTTTTGACAAGATTTTTATGGGTTTCTAGTAAAAATACTAAGGACATAACGCCACTTAAAAGCGCCGCAGAATACCCGCTGCCGCCCCCAATAACCAAGGCTTTCCCTTGACCATCTAGGGGTGCTTCCTGCAATAAGCGCCCTAAAAAATGAGGAGGAAGCATGGATCCTCGAAGGTTGCCGCCTTTAAAAATATCGCTATAGGCTGTTTCTTGTTGTCCTTCTTCTAAAAATATTTCCCTTGGAGTGTTAAAAAAAGACTTCAATAAATTTGGATTGGTGATTCCAAAAGGAATTAAATGCTTGAGAACCATGTTTTCTCGGGCACACACAAAATAATCTTCTTGAAGAAACGATGTTTTTCTTAGATTGTTCATTTTTTTGCACTCCAATATTAATAGATTATTACTGTATTTATACTATTACAAATAATATTTTTTACTTATTTATTAAGTGACTCAATATTCTTAATTATTTTTTTTGATTCCTTTTTCGTCTTGGGGTGGCACTTTTGGGGCATGGTTTTTTCTTTTTTTCAACCAGGCTGGCCCCTGATTTAATGGGCGTCTCTGTCTTGCAATATTGAAGAAATCGCATAGAATGAAAAAAGGTTAGGGCTGTACAAAACGAATTATTGGGGTTTTCTTGTAGGGGTTGATGTTTTAAAGTTAGGCTATGGTTTTAGAAACAGTTTTTAAATCTTTTTTTCCAAAAACTCTCTTAAAACGAGCTGTTTTGATTATTGTGCTGCCTCTTGTGCTTGTGCAAGTTACTTCCATTTATGTTTTTCTAGATCGGCATTTGGATACCGTCACCAGGAATATCGCAACTAATATTGCGGGTTCTATTGATTTAATTACCCATTTACACAAAAAAAACAGTCCAACCATTGCCATGGCTGCAAGTAAATTAGGGTTTGGGATTCACCATTATTCCAAAGATATTTTTGAAACGATTGTTCCATCGTCTTATAAGGCGTGGGAAGATAAGTTTGTTATCAGGGCGCTTCGAGGATCTTTAAAAGATCCACATAAAATTTATTCATCTGAAAATTTTTTAACGGTTTATGTCTTGATTAAAAACGAGACGCTTTCTTTCACATTTTCTCGAAAACGGTTGATGAGTCGCACAACGCCTCTTGTTGTTTTTTGGGCAATTGGGGCGTCAATTTTCTTTTTATTGATCGCCATTCTTTTTATGAAAAACCAAGTGCGTCCCATCATACAATTAGCGGATGCGAGTGAAAGATTTGGAAAGGGACTTGATATCACTTACTTCAAACCTCATGGAGCTAGCGAGGTAAGGCAGGCGGCGATGGCCTTTCGACGTATGCAGGAGCGTATTAAGCGTCAAATAAGCCAGCGGACAGAAATGCTTGCAGGAATTTCTCATGATCTTCGAACGCCCCTTACGCGCATGAAACTTGAGTTAGCCATGTTTCCAAAGGAAATCGATACCCAATCGCTGAAGGCGGATATTGATCATATGGAAAATATGATTCAAGAATATTTATCTTTTGTTAAAGGGGACTCCTTAGAGGTTCCAACAGAATTTGATCTGATTATGCTCATGAATCAAGTTGTGAATCGTTGGAAATCAGATGCTTTTGAAATTGAGACGACTCTTCCTTCGGCAGTGATCATTACAGCGAGATACCAAGCTTTTATAAGGGTGGTAGATAATCTTCTAAGTAATGCAAAGCGTTTTGCAAGCCATGCCTGGGTGATGGTTGAGGTTATGCCTCAGGACATACGCATTATTATTGATGATAATGGCCCAGGAATCCCTAAAAAGCATTACCAAAATGTTTTGAAACCTTTCTTTCGTTTAGATCCTTCTAGAAATGAAAGTACAGGGGGGGTTGGTCTTGGTCTTAGTATTGTTGTAGATATTGTCCATAACCATGGGGGGAACCTTTATCTTGCTGAGTCTCCGCACGGGGGCCTTCGTGTGACGATTGTTTTGCCGAAATAGTCCTTCGAATGATTGGCATAAAGCCGCTTGCGTAGAGGGGAAAAGCCGATTACCTTAGGCAAAGAAAGTGAATCTCTGTGTCTGATATTATTGAAATTTTTACTGATGGTGCGTGCCTTGGAAACCCGGGTCCTGGTGGGTGGGGTGCGCTTTTAAGGTGGAAAGGAAAAGAAAAGGAACTTTCTGGGGGTGAGGCTCATACCACTAATAATCGTATGGAATTAAAAGCCACCATCGAGGCGTTGAGGGCTATCAAAAAACCAGTTCCCATTCATATTTACACGGATAGTCAGTATGTAAAAAATGGTATTACGCTTTGGCTTGTGGATTGGAAAAAAAATGGTTGGAAAACTAAACAAAAAGACCCTGTAAAAAATCAAGATTTGTGGGAGGATCTGGATCAAATTGCCTCTCAGTATGCCATTACATGGCATTGGATAAAAGGGCATGCGGGTCATGTTGAAAACGAACGGGTTGATGTCCTTGCCCGCAGTGCCGTACCGAAAGACAGTGAATGACAGTCTTGATCGATCATCAAGCGAGGATTCAAAATCTTCAAAAGGCCCAAGGTCGGCATAACTTTTTTTTGATTCAGCACGCAAGGAGAATTTTGGAAGATCGCCTTGCTTTCCTGTCCCTAGCCGGACATGTGGTGGATATTTTAACGCTTCATGCCTCAGAAAATTTTCACAAAGCCCTTGCTGATATTTATGCTTCTTTGCCTTTAGAGGGTGTTTTTTTAGGGGCATTTTTTGGCGATAAAACTTTATGGGAATTAAAAGAAACATTCCTAAGGGTGGAAGAAAAAATGTTTGGGTGCGTAACGCCAAGATTCTTGCCTCTTTTTTCCCCGCACATCCTTATACAAGACCTTCAAAAACAAGGATTTAAAGATATTGTTTTGGATCAAGAATGTATTGTGTGTCCCTATAAAGCACTTGATGATCTTTATCATGATCTAAGGTCGATTGGAGAAACAAATTGTCTGTCCTTTAGAAAAAAAGGGCTCACCTCTTTTCGGTTCTTTGATCAATGTCAGGCACTATATTCTGAGAGATTCAAAAGTACAGAGGGAATGTTACCCGTGACATTCGAAATTATTTATCTGGCCGCTTGGCGGGTGTGAGAGCTATTTTTTTTGAGGTGCTTTCTTTAAATATGATCTTATCAAATTGTCTTAGGGTCATTTTTTGATTGACAAGAGACTGTAAATCCCCTATTTCCCTATAGAATAAGATAATATGCTGTAAGTGTATCCTTTGGAGGGATGGCCGAGCGGTCAAAGGCAGCAGACTGTAAATCTGCCCACGTATGTGTACGCAGGTTCGAATCCTGCTCCCTCCACCACTTATACCAGTAATTATTTTTATGTAGTACGCGTCAAGCCAAAGCGAGAATGAAGGAGTGTATATTTTATACATGACTGAATTCGAGACTTGTAGTTTGACGATGTAATGCTTAAAAATAATACTGGTAGTGTATGCGGGTGTAGCTCAATGGTAGAGTCCCAGCCTTCCAAGCTGGTAGTGTGGGTTCGATCCCCATCACCCGCTCCATTTTAGGGGTACTTCACAGATATTTAGATTACGGTTTTTATTAACATAAGGGGAAAAGAAGATGTCGAAGGAAAAGTTTGAGCGGAAGAAGCCGCATTGTAACATAGGAACGATTGGACACGTAGACCACGGTAAGACGACGTTAACAGCGGCCATTACGAAGGTGTTGTCGGCACGG
>VGCX01000015.1 GCA_016869935.1 Alphaproteobacteria bacterium | reverse complement strand
TGAAGCTGTACTATGACATGCTTCTGATTCGACGACTCGAAGAAAAATCTGGGCAGCTTTATGGCATGGGGAAAATTGCTGGATTTTGTCACCTTTATATTGGTCAAGAAGCTGTTGTGACCGGCGTTCAAACGTTCGTGAAAGAGGGCGATAGCATTATTACAGGATACCGAGATCACGGCCATATGTTGGCTTGTGGTATGGATGCTAAGGGGGTGTTGGCGGAATTAATGGGCCGTATGGATGGACTTTCTAAAGGGAAAGGGGGATCCATGCATATGTTTTCTCGTGAAAAGGGATTTTATGGGGGTCATGGTATTGTTGGGGCCCAGGCATCACTAGGTGCGGGACTTGCTTTGGCGCATCAGTATGCAAATGATGGCGGGATGGTTTTTGCCTATTTTGGGGACGGCGCAGCAAACCAAGGCCAGGTTTATGAGGCCTATAATATGGCGTCTCTTTGGAAGCTTCCAGTTTTGTATATTATTGAAAACAACCAATACAGTATGGGAACGGCTGTTAATCGGCACTCATGCACAAAGAATTTTTATACTCGTGGACAGGGGTTTAATATTCCAGGGGCTCTTGTGAATGGAATGGATCTCTTCGATGTTCAAGCCGCAACTGAAAAAGCTGTGAATCATATCCGTTCAGGAATGGGGCCTTATATTTTGGAATTTGAAACATACCGGTATAAGGGACATTCCATGTCAGATCCTGGGAAATATCGCACGAAGGATGAAGTAGAATCTTATCGCCTGAATAATGACCCTTTGTCGAATTGCGAGCGTGATTTATTAGACCATAAGATTTGTACAGAAGACGATTTAAAAGCCATCGAAAAAGAAGTGAAGGACTTATTAAAAGAAGCCATTGATTTTTGTGATGCCTCCCCTGAACCGGGAGAGCATGAACTCTATACCGATGTTTTAATTGAAGGATAAAACCTATGCCTATAATGACTGTTCGAGAAGCTCTAAGAGACGCCATGGCGGAAGAAATGCGACAAGACTCCAAGGTCTTTGTGATGGGGGAAGAAGTTGCTCAATACCAAGGGGCGTATAAAGTCACCCAAGGTCTTTTAGAGGAATTTGGGCCAAGCCGAGTCGTTGATACACCGATTACAGAATATGGATTTGCAGGAGTTGGTGTTGGTGCCGCCTTCAAAGGATTAAAACCTATTGTGGAATTTATGACCTTTAACTTTTCCATGCAGGCGATTGACCATATAATAAACTCTGCCGCAAAGACGCTTTATATGTCTGGCGGACAGATGACCTGTCCTATTGTTTTTCGAGGGCCAAATGGCGTTGCTTCTCGTGTTGGGGCTCAGCATTCCCAATGCTTTGCCAGTTGGTATAGCCATTGCCCAGGGATTAAAGTGGTTGCTCCTTATAGTGCAGCAGATGCCAAGGGTCTTCTAAAGTCTGCCATTCGAGATCCAAACCCTGTCGTGTTTTTAGAAAACGAATTGATGTATGGACGCTCTTTTGATGTGCCAGATGAAAAAGACTTTATTGTTCCTATTGGCAAAGCAGCGGTTTTGAAAGAAGGAAGTGATGCAACAGTTGTTGCCTTCTCACTCCCTGTTGGAAAAGCCCTAGAAGCAGCAGATGCCCTTCAACAAGAAGGAGTGAGTGTGGAAGTGATTGACCTTCGGACAATTCGCCCCCTTGATATAGAAACCATTTTAACGTCTGTTCGTAAAACCAATCGTTTGGTAACGGTCGAAGAAGGATGGCCCCAGTCTGGGGTTGGCGCTGAAATCGCTGCTCAGGTGATGGAACAGGCGTTTGACTTTTTAGACGCCCCAGTCGAACGGGTAACAGGCAAAGATGTTCCTCTTCCTTATGCTGGAAACTTGGAGCGTTTGGCGATTCCTCAAGTGGACGATATTATGAATGCAATTCGAAAAGTGACCTATCGATAAAAAAGGGAGAAGTCGATGCCTATCAACATTTTAATGCCAGCCTTATCTCCAACAATGACAGAGGGTACCCTTGCCCGTTGGCACAAGAAAGAAGGCGATCAAATTAAAGCAGGAGATCTTCTTGCTGAAATTGAAACCGATAAAGCAACAATGGAAGTAGAGGCTGTTGATGAAGGCAGTCTTGGGAAAATTCTTATCGCCGATGGTACAATGAATGTTTCTGTTAATTCGGTCATTGCCATTTTATTGGAAGAGGGAGAAACAGAAAAAGACATTGATCTTTCTGCGTTAAAAGCGGTAGCACCAGCAACGAAAACCTCAGTAGAGCCAACAAAAGAAACGATAGTAGCGCAGCCCCCAGTATCAGTCAGTGCGCTTGCTTCTTCGGAGCGTCCTTTCGCCAGTCCATTGGCAAAAAGAATTGCTCTTGATAAGAATATCAGCCTTGCCTCAATTCAAGGCTCAGGCCCGCATGGTCGCATTATCAAACGGGATGTGGAATCATTAACCGCTGGAACAATGCGGCAACCAACAGGCCCTGAATTTACGGACAAACCCCTCAGTACTATGCGGACGATTATTGCTCAGCGTCTCAGTGAGTCCAAGCAAACAGTTCCCCATTTTTACTTAACGGTGGATTGTTCTGTGGATACAGTTCTTAGTGCTCGGAAAAGCTTAAATGAAACGCTTGCTGATCAAGGGAAAAAGTTAACGGTCAATGACTTTGTTCTTTGGGCTTGTTCTCGGGCCCTTCAAGATAACCCTAACGCCAATGTAAGTTGGATGGGGGATAGAATTCGTCATTACCGAGACGCAGATATTGCTATCGCTGTTGCAATTGAAGGAGGGCTCGTGACCCCGATTGTTCGTCAGTCTCAGATCAAAGATCTTATTTCTTTATCAGAGGAAGTAAAAACGTTGGTCAAAAAAGCACACGCCAGCCAATTACGTCCTGAGGAATTTCAAGGAGGAAGTTTTAGCATTTCGAATCTTGGTATGTATGGCATTCAAAGTTTCCAAGCGATTATTAACCCCCCTCAAGCCTGTATTTTGGCAGTAGGCGCTGTTGAAGAGCGGCCGGTGGTTGATAACGGAAGACTTGTTGCAAAATCGATGATGAATTGCACTCTTTCTGTAGATCATAGAGCGATTGATGGAGCTGTTGCAGCAGCACTTTTAAGCTCAATTAAGAAATACTTAGAAAATCCTTGGATTTTACTCGCGAAAGGATAACCTTATGGAAAAATTTGATTTAATTGTTATCGGGGCAGGCCCTGGAGGGTATGTTGCTGCTATTCGAGGGGCCCAGCTGGGTCTTAAAACAGCCATTATTGAAAAGGAACATTTGGGGGGAGTTTGCCTCAATTGGGGATGCATTCCCACAAAGGCTCTTTTAAAGTCAGCCGAGCTTTATCAAACGATCCAACACGCAGAAGAGTTTGGGATCAGTGTTAAAGGGTTAAAGTTTGATTTTAATAAAATTGTGGAACGATCTCGCGCTGTTTCAAAGCAATTATCAGGGGGTATTAGCCATCTGCTTAAGAAAAATAAAGTAACCGTTTTTATGGGAACGGCCCAACTGAAGGGCTCAGGCATCTTAGAGGTTTCTACGAATGATGGAAAAAAACAATCCTTTCAGGCTGCCCATATTATTTTAGCGACAGGGGCAAGATCCCGTGTTCTTGAAGGATTCGAGCCAGATGGACATCTTGTGTGGACGGCCAAAGAGGCCATGGTTCCAACCAGTCTTCCTGAATCCCTTCTTATTATAGGATCAGGGGCGATAGGCGTGGAATTTGCAAGTTTTTATGCAACCTTTGGGACAAAAATTACCCTTGTCGAAATGCAAGATAGGATCCTTCCAGTTGAAGATCATGACATTTCAGCCCTTGCCAGAAAAGCATTGGAAAAGCGAAAAATAGAAATTCATACGAGTACAATCGTTCAGTCTTTGAAAAAGCACCCGAACACAATCATGGCAACATTTTTACATGGCAATAAAACACAGACCTTGGAAACGTTCGATCGGGTTATTATGGCTGTTGGCATCCAAGGAAATGTTGAAAATCTAGGTCTTGAAAAAACAAAGGCTAAAATTGAAAAAGGCCAAATTAAAGTAAACGAATTTTGTGAAACTGATGAAAAAGGTCTTTATGCTATTGGGGATGTAGCCGGCGCCCCTTGGCTTGCCCACAAAGCAAGTCATGAAGGAATTCTGTGTGTGGAAAAAATTGCGGGTCACAAAGTGCACCCTCTTCCTCGTACGAATATTCCTGGTTGTACCTATTCTACCCCTCAAATTGCAAGTATTGGTCTGACAGAGCAGGCTGCCAAAGAAAAAGGTCTTGCGATTAGGGTTGGAAAATTTCCCTATCAAGCTAATGGAAAAGCTCTTGCGATGGGAGAACCCGAGGGACTCATTAAAACCATTTTTGATGCAAAAACAGGCGAGCTTTTAGGCGCCCATATGATTGGGGCTGAGGTAACGGAATTAATCCAGGGCTTTAGCATTGCTAAAACTTTAGAAACCACAGAAGCGGAGCTGATGCAGGCTGTTTTCCCTCATCCAACCCTTTCAGAAATGATGCAAGAATCAGTCTTGAGTGCCTATGGAAAACCCATCCACTTTTAGCCAAAAACCAGCATGGCTTAGAGTTAAAGCCCCCGTTTCAAAAGAGTATCATGCAACCCATGATCTGATGCGCTTATCCAAACTTAATACAGTTTGTGAAGAGGCTGCGTGTCCTAATATCGGGGAATGCTGGGCCAAAAAGCATGCGACTATTATGATTTTAGGAAGTGTTTGTACAAGAGCTTGTGCCTTTTGCAACATTAAAACAGGACGCCCTGATCTTTTGGATCCCCATGAACCTGAGCGCGTTGCTGCGGCTCTTGCTCAGCTGAATTTGGCCCATGTTGTGATCACCTCCGTTGATCGAGATGACCTGCCGGATGGCGGGGCGGAACACTTTGCCCAAACCATTGGAGCCATTCGAAAAACATCCCCTAAAACAACGATTGAAGTCCTAACGCCGGATTTTTTGAGGAAAGAGGGTGCTTTGGAAATCGTCGTGAAGGCACGTCCAGATGTCTATAATCATAATCTAGAAACAGTTCCTAGACTTTATCGGACTGTTAGACCTGGAGCGCGCTATTTTCATTCCCTGTCTTTGCTGAAAAAAGTGAAAGATCTTGATCCTTCCATTTTTACAAAATCCGGAATTATGGTAGGGCTTGGTGAAAGCAAAGAAGAAATTTTTCAAGTGATGGATGATCTTCGAAGCGCAGAGGTTGATTTCATGACGATTGGACAATATCTTCGACCTACCCCTAAGCATCACGAAGTCATGCGATTCGTTGATCCAGAAGAGTTTTTGGAATATGAGCGGATGGCCAGAGGAAAAGGGTTCTTGATGGTTTCAGCGTCCCCCCTCACACGGTCTTCTTATCATGCGGGCGATGATTTTGAAAAACTAAAGCAAGCACGCTTTCAGAAGCTTGGCGCTTAAATGAGCTGTAGATTTCATGACAAAAAGCGCCTTCCTTATAGTGCTGAAACACTCTACCAAGTCGTTGCTGATATTGAATCATACCCTGCGTTTCTTCCGGGATGTTTGGCCGCAAAAATTCTGGAACAAGGACCTGGATATTGCCGCGCTTCTTTGACGGTTGGGTATGGACCTTTTCGAGAGTCCTATATTTCAAAAGTACTTTTAACCCCTTTTGCGCGTGTTGAAGTTATTTATGAAAGCGGCCCTTTTTCCTATCTTAAAAACTACTGGCATTTTACTTCCCTATCAGAAACAGAAACAGAAGTGGAATTTTTTATCGACTTTAAATTCCGATCTTTCATCTTTCAAAAAGCAATGGATGCAGTATTTCTTGAGGGAATTAAGCGTGTCATGGAGGCCTTTGAGAGAAGGGTAAAAAACACCGCAAATATCTAAGCTTCCCCAAAAAAACTTGCAACCCTTACCCAAAATCGTCATGATCAAGACATCTATTTTAAAGAGTCTAACATTATGCGTATCGCACCCTTGAGTATTGGAACAATTCATTTGATTGGAATTGGTGGTATTGGTATGAGTGGGATTGCGGAAATCCTTCATAGCCTCGGTCACAAGGTTCAAGGAAGTGATATAACTGATAATGCCAATGTGCAGCGGCTAAAAGCAAAAGGAATCTCTGTTTTTGTAGGGCACAGTGAGTGTCACATTGATGGGGTTTCTGTTGTTGTTCCTTCTTCTGATATTAAAGCTGATAATATTGAAATCATTGCGGCGCGTAAAAAAGATATTCCTGTTATTCCTCGAAGTGAAATGTTAGCAGAACTTATGCGGTTTAAGCCTGCTGTTGCGATTGCAGGAACCCATGGAAAAACAACGACTACGTCTCTTGTTGCGACCCTTTTAAGCGCTGGGAGATTGGATCCAACTATTATTAATGGGGGTATCATCAACTCTTTGAACACGAATGCTCAGATCGGCAAGGGTGATTGGATGGTTGTTGAAGCCGATGAGTCAGATGGAACGTTTATCAAAATTCCAGCAACCATTGTTATTGTGACCAATATTGAACCAGAGCATTTAGATTATTACGGGGGTT
Organism: Alphaproteobacteria bacterium; assembly: GCA_016869935.1. GTDB lineage: Bacteria > Pseudomonadota > Alphaproteobacteria > UBA7879 > VGCX01 > VGCX01. The sequence goes on along the minus strand of VGCX01000015.1, from coordinate 12,995 downwards.
CCTTTGAGGAAGTGAAAAAAAGTTTCCTTCAATTTGTCAAACAGATCCCTTTTTATGGATTTTCAGTTTTGTGCCTGGATCATCCAGAGGTTCGAAATCTTTTACCCCACATTACGGATCGTCGCTTTATTACATACGGGTTCGATGCAGAGGCGCACTGTCGGGCCAGTAATGTGCGTTATAAAAAAGAAGCTTTGACATTTGATGTGATGTTTGATGATGGAACAGAGCAGCACGCATTTAAAGATATAATCCTTCCTATGAGGGGGGATCACAATGTTCTGAACTCTCTTGCGGCCATAAGCGTTGCACTTAAAATGAAGGTTCCAGAAAGAGTCATTCGTGAAGGTCTTCAATCCTTTGCGGGTGTTAAACGACGTTTTACACCTGTTGGGACGTATAAGGGGGCGACCGTTATTGACGATTACGCGCACCATCCAACGGAAGTTCGCGTTGTGATTAATGCCGCTAAGAAGATTACTGACAAACGGGTAGTTGCTGTTTTACAGCCCCACCGGTTTAGTCGACTTAAAAATCTTTTCGATGACTTTGCTGCTTGTTTGTCTGAGGCTGATCATGTCATTATTCTGCCTGTTTATGGAGCCGGGGAAAAAAGCATAATCGGATTGGATAATTTTGCTTTAGCAAAGGCGGCATCCGCTCATACAAAATCCCCTGTTGAAGCCGTTGAAAATGAGGAAGAGCTCGCTCAAAAAATTGCCCTACTCTGTGAAGAGGGGGGATATATTTTGTGCATGGGGGCTGGCTCAATTACAAAAATTGCACAAGATTTAGAACATCGTTTAAAAGCGATCGCCCCCGAATGACTAGACTTTTAGATCAATTGCCTAAAGTGCGAGGGAAATATATTGAAAACGCACCTTTAAAAGACTCCGTCTGGTTTCGTGTAGGTGGAGCGGCTGAGATTCTCTTTAAGCCAGCTGACGCTGATGATCTTTGTGCTTTTTTTCAAGGAAAACCTGCCGATGTTCCCATAACCCTTTTAGGGGTTGGGTCGAACGTTTTGATTCGCGATGGAGGGATCCCTGGTGTTACAATTAAATTAGGGTCTTCTTTTTCTAAAATTACATGTGCTGGTACAACGATTACTGCAGGGGCAGGAGCTTTGGATCGGACTGTTGCTCTAACGGCTGCGCAAGCTGGCATTGGTGGCTTTTCTTTTCTTTCGGGCATTCCAGGCACCATTGGGGGGGCAATCAAAATGAATGCTGGGGCTTATGGCAGCGAGATCAAGGATATTTTTCAATCCTGTCAGGTTGTGACACCTCAAGGAACAATAGAAGAGAGGGTTGCGAACGATCTTGGATTTTCCTACCGCAAAAGTCTTTTGCAAGATGACGAAGTGGTGGTGAGTGCGACATTTGTCGGGACTATCAGATCCTCTAAAGATCTTGAGCAAGAAATAGCAGAGATCTTAAAAGAACGAGAAGCTTCCCAACCGGTTAGGGCCAGAACGGGAGGCAGCACATTTAAAAATCCAGAAGGCATGAAAGCCTGGCAATTAATTGATGCAGCTGGCTTTCGAGGAAGAACCCTTGGCGGGGCTCTTGTTTCTGAAAAGCATTGTAACTTTTTAATTAATACTGGAACAGCAACAGCACATGATTTAGAAGCGCTTGGCAATGAAATTCAAAAACACGTTTTGAATCAGAGCGGGATTTCGTTAGAATGGGAAATAAAGCGTCTTGGTACCTATGACAAAAAAGGATTAAAAAATGCATGACCCTAAAAACACACACGTTCTTCTTTTAGAAGGCGGATGGAACGCAGAAAAGGAAGTATCTCTTAGTTCAGGACAGTCTATTTATGAATCTCTTATAGATCAAGGATATCCTACAACACGCTATAACCCCACGCGAGACATTAAGGCGCTTTGTTCTATCATCGAGACTGTTAAACCTGATGTTATCTTCAATGGGCTTCATGGTATTTATTTTGAAGATGGTCGGTTGCAGGGTCTTCTTGATATTTTAGGCGTTCCTTATACGCATTCCAGTGCCTTAGCTTCTGCTATTGGTATGCACAAACCGACAACCAAAAATGTTTTATCAGACCACAATGTTCCCGTCCCTCCAGGAAAGGTTTGCCTATGGGATGAGATAAAAAATACCCATCCTATGGATCCTCCCTATGTTGTAAAACCCATTGATGAAGGATCGAGTGTTGGCGTTTATATTATTCAAAAAGGAGATGCTCCTGTTGGATCTAGGGTTCAGGAATGGCCGTATAATAAAAAAGTGTTAGTTGAAAAATATATTCCAGGTCAGGAAATTTCTGTGGCAGTGATGGATAAAAAAGCAATTGGCATTTTAGAGTTACGCCCTAAAGCAGGATTTTATGATTACAAAGCAAAATATACAGACGGGATGACAGATCACATCATGCCTGCAGATATTCCGGCAACTGCTTATAAGAAAGCGATGTCATATGCAGAAGAAGCCCATAATCTTCTTGGGTGTGATGGTGTTACGCGTTCTGATTTTCGTTATGATACGGAAAAAGATGAATTATATCTTTTAGAGGTTAATACACAGCCTGGATTTACAAAGCTTTCTATTGTTCCGGAAATCTGTGCATATTATGGTATTTCTTTTAACGAAATTGTTCGTTGGCTTATTCAAGACGGCTTATGGCGCGCTTCAAACGACAAAAATCTTTAATAGGCGGGCTCTTCAGCTCCCAGAATAAAAAGCGCTTTTTATTAAGCGTTGTCGGTTTTCTATTGGCTGTTTTTTTAGGCGTGTGGGCGCTCTACCGCAAAGAAATAGAAGAGATACGTTTTTCTATTTACCAAAAATTTATTCTAACAACGCATGCTCATGGGTTAAAGCTTGAAAACATTTTTATTCGGGGGCGAGAAAAAGTTTCGCAAGACCAAATTTTTCAAGCGCTTGGCGTTCCGTTGCACGGTCCCATGCTTCTTGTTGATCTTGAAGCAACGCACCAACGTCTCAGTTCTCTTCCTTGGGTAAAAGAAGCAACGCTTGAGCGGCATTGGCCAGATACTCTTTTTATTACAATTGAAGAACGTTTGCCTTTTGCCCTTTGGCAACATGAAAAGAATCTTTATCTTGTCGATAAAGACGGAGTGATTATTCCAGAAGGAAATCTATCGATTTACGGAACGCTGCCCAGTATTACTGGCGCAAACGCTCCAAAGTATTTGCCAGATCTTTTAGAGGCGCTCTCTCTTTTTCCCTCTTTGAAGCAGCGTGTTGTGTCTGCTACATGGATTGGTAACCGTCGATGGAACATTCATCTTGAAAATAAAATTACCCTTCTTCTTCCAGAAAAAGAGGTGCAAAAATCTTTAGAACGTTTTATTAAATATGAAACAACGCACCACTTAACAACGGCTGCAAAGAAGAGGATTGATTTGCGCATTCCTCAAAGAATTATTGTTGAATAAAATGCCTACAAAACCTTTTAGACCTAGTACACAAAAAATTGTTACCGCCATTGATATTGGCGGATCGAAGGTCTCATGCGTTATTGGAACAACGGCAAAGGATCCTATGACCCCTCCCGCTATTTTGGGTATTGGGGCTCATGGTATTCAGAGTGCTAAAAAAGGCGATGTTCCAACGCTTGAAGATATTGAAAACGCTATTGCACATGCGGTGTATAAAGCAGAAAAAGCAGCTAATCTTACTGTCAAAGAAGCAATTGTGAATATTTCAGGGCCCCATCTTGTTTCAGAAATAGTGAAAGTTTCAACGGATATTCAGGGGCGAAGTGTTAAAGATGCAGACATTCAATATCTCCTTTCACAGGGGACGCAAAACTCTGAGCATCAGCCTTTTACAATTTTGCATGCGAATCCTCTGAGGTTTTCGATTGATAATGGACAGCCTCTGCGGAACCCTAAAGGGATGTTTGGAAATACCCTAACAGGATATGTGCACATGGTAACAAGTGCCTTAAACCCAGCTCGTACGTTGATTCATTGCTTGAAGCAATGTCACATTAATGTAAGGGGGATTGTTCCATCCGTTATTGCTTCTGGCTATGCAACGCTTGTTGAAGATGAAATGGAGCTTGGGGTTGTTCTGATCGACATTGGAAGCCATCACACCAATATTGCGCTCTTTAAAGAAGGAGACGTGATCCATACAGAGTCGATCCCTATTGGCAGTCGTAATATCACCAAAGATCTTGCGCATGGTCTTTCAACCTCTCTTGTTGCAGCCGAGAGGATAAAAATTCTTCACGGCAGTGCCATTGAAACAACAGATGACACCAAAGTCATTATTGAAGTTCCGCCTATAGGAGATTCAACAAAAGAAATTTCTCAGCATATTCGGCGATCTCTTGTGACATCAATTGTTAAACCACGCGTTGAAGAAATTTTAGAAATGGTAAAAAGTCGTCTTGAAAAGACAAATGCGTATAAAACAACAAACCGTCGTCTTGTTTTAACGGGGGGAGGAAGCCTGCTTCCCGGCATGAAAGAACTTGCGCAAACTATTTTGCAGAAGCAGGTGCGATTGGGAAAACCCTTGAATTCATTTCAATCGGCTTATCCCTATGCACTCCCTTCCTTTTCAACAGCGATAGGCTTATTGACATATGCTATGAAGAGGAACTATCCTGAAACAGGACAACGCCCTGCGTATAGTCCATGGCTTGAGTCGCTCGTGACATGGTTAAAAATAATTTTTAATGCATAAGGATTCTTAGAATGACTGATACATTTAGCCCAGAAAATCTAACTCCCAAAATTACAGTTATTGGGGCAGGTGGCGCTGGGGGAAATGCCATTAACAACATGATTCGTTCTAATCTAGAGGGCGTTAACTTTGTCGCCGTCAATACAGATGCCCAAGCCCTTAAAAATTCTAAAGCGCCTCATCGGATCCAATTAGGTCTTGAAATTACGCAAGGTCTTGGAGCAGGGGCAAAACCACAAGTTGGTCGTGCAGCAGCCGAAGAATCCTTAAGTGATTTGGAAAAAATTATGCGTGGAAGCCATATGGTTTTCATTACCGCTGGTATGGGCGGGGGAACTGGCACAGGCGCTGCGCCTGTTATTGCACGGGCTGCTCGTGATATGGGTATTTTAACAGTTGGGGTTGTGACGAAGCCTTTCCATTTTGAAGGTATTCAACGGATGCGGCTTGCTGACCAAGGCATTCAAGAGTTGCAGAATCATGTTGATACTCTGATTATCATTCCAAACCAAAATTTATTCCGCCTGGCAAATGAACAAACCACTTTTGCCGATGCTTTCAATATGGCAGATGGGGTTCTTTATGCTGGGGTTCGAGGGATTACAGATCTGATGATTATGCCAGGTCTTATTAACCTTGACTTTGCTGACGTTAAAACCGTCATGAGCGAAATGGGGAAAGCCATGATGGGAACAGGCGAAGCCAGTGGGGATAATCGCGCGATTGTTGCTGCAGAGGCTGCGATTTCCAATCCGCTTTTAGATGAAGTATCCATGAGAGGTGCAAGGGGTGTTTTGATTAACATCACTGGAGGTCTTGATATGACGCTTTATGAAGTAGACGAAGCGGCAAACCGCATCCGTGAAGAAGTGGATGGGGACGCCAATATTATTTTTGGATCAACGTTTGATGATCGAATGAGCGGCACACTCCGTGTATCCGTTGTTGCAACGGGTATTGATGCGCGTGCGATGGCTGAAAAAAGACAACAAACCCTTAAAGAAACAAAACCTGTTGCTGAGCCAGAATTTGCTTTTGAAGTGATGGAGCCTAAGCTTGAGACGGATTTACCAGCAGACGACATCTTTACCTCCCTTCACGAAGAGAGCATCAATCCTATTGTACCCGAAACATCATCGGATGATGCTATAGAAGAATCATCTTCTATTAATATGACAGCGACGAGGTTGCAAGAAACGCCACGCCGTGAAAAAAAATCTTTGTGGCACCGCCTTGGATTTGATACGAAAAAAGATCAAGAGATTCCTGTAAGTTTAACGGAAACTATTCAAACGCAGGGAATCGATAGGTCCCCTGAAGCTCTTGATGAAGAATCCAACAAAGACCTTGATATTCCTGCTTTTTTGAGAAAGCTGAATAAGAGTTAGGAGCGGTTTAAAGACCCCTCTAATCGGGCGTTCTAAGTCTTATTGTTCTTGCGGAGATAGTGATTTGATGGTGCTGAGTTTTGTTATAGTCTATTGGATTAAACCAATACCTTCTAAGTGTGCTGCAGCAATGAGTTTCTTATCAAGCGTTGCTAAGGGAACTTGAAGCCTAAGAGCGAGCTCTAAGTAACTTCCATCATAACTTGTCAAACCGTGTTTGTTGCATAAACTCTCTATTCGAGGTAGAGAGGCTGGAATAGTTGAAAGATTATCTATATGGAAAGGAAGCTCTTGAAAAAGCTCTAAACATTTTTCATATTCTTCTCGCGAAATACGTTGTCTTTTTAACACGACTGTCAAAACATTCAAACATTCTAAAAAAAACAACGACGGCACATAGACAAAAAAAGCGTTAAAATCAAAATTTTCTTTAGGCTCGTCTGGTAAAAAAGTTGCAAGAAAAAAAGAACAATCAACAACAACCGTTCCTTTTTTCATGATTTATTTCCTTCCTTCATCACGCATAGAAATAATTTCTTCAGCAGAAGAAAAAGGAGGCGTTGAAAAAACGTTTTTTAATCTGTTGTAATCGAAAGGTTTAAAGTTTTTTTTGTATTCTTCAATCGACATAATTACTGCCACTTCTCGGCTCCTATTTGTTAGAACATAAGCCTGCCCCTTTTGCACATTACGAATTATTTCAGGCAAATGGGTTTTAGCCTTAAACATCCCTATACTTTCCATAACTTCCTATACAATCTAGTTTATTAAACTAGTCTAATAAATTTTAGCCGTAAAGTCAAATTTCCAAAATATTTTCGTGCAAGAAAAAAAAGACAAGAACTTTGGGTGGGGAGAGGTAGGTAGATTCTTCAAAGAACCAAGTGCAATCTAAGCGCACTTTCTAATTGCTCTTGTTCCTCTAAAGATATCGCTCCAACTTTTTTCTTAACAAACCTGGTTTTGGATAAGGCCCTTATTTGATGGCATTGGGCCTTGCTATTTTGCGTTAGACCGCTTTGCTTGTTGGATTGAATTAAAATCTCAAATGGATGGACTTTTTTTATATTTGACGTTATTGGAATGGCTGTAATTGTATCAGAATAAAGATTACTTATGTCATTACTAACAATAATGACAGGGCGTTTCTTTTTGATTTCAGATCCAACAGTTGGATTAAGGTCTGCAATATAAATGTCACCTCTCTTCATGAATGCCATCCCCAGAACAGATATCAAAATCATGATCTATTTCAGCATTGGCTTCTTGATAGGCTTTTGCAAGCTCTTGTACCCTTAGAAGCTCTAGAGCATATTGTATGATGGCAGAACGATTCATGTTTCCGTGCTCACTGCTATAGTAGTTTACAAAATTAGTCAAATCTTGACTGAGTGTGATTGACATTTTCTGAGCATTTTTCCGCATAATATTCCCACTTATTTAAAGGACAAATATATCTTACTATTTCATCCCACCAGAAATCAACACTAAATTTTTTAACTGTATAAGTTGCGTTTTTTGCCTTTTTCACGTAATTAAGATCTATGTCAAACAGTAACACTATTTTTCTAACGGGTGCTGCAGGATTCATTGGATTTCATACAGCCCGCGCCCTGATGACCCAGGGGCATTACGTCCTGGGGGTCGATAGCATTTCGCCGTATTATGATACGGCCCTTAAGTATGCGCGTCTTCAGCTATTGAAAGACGAATTTCCTGACCAGTTTATTTTTGTTAAAGGGGATATTACAGATCGACCCTTAATGGAAAAAGTTTGGGCGTCTGCTACGAAACCTATTACAAAAGTTGTCCATTTAGCGGCACAAGCAGGCGTTCGGTATTCTTTGGAAAATCCTTATGAATATGTGTCGACCAATGTGATGGGCCATTTAGTCCTGTTGGAATTAGCACGTCATCAAAAAGGGTTTCAGCATTTTGTTTACGCGAGTACCTCCTCGGTTTATGGGGCGAATACGGAACTTCCATTTTCAGAAGATCATTCAACGGACCAGCCTATGGCGCTCTATGCGGCAACCAAAAAAGCGGATGAACTAATGAGCCGAAGTTATGCCCATTTGTTCAAGATTCCTGCAACAGGTCTTCGGTTTTTTACGGTCTACGGGCCCTGGGGTCGCCCTGATATGGCGCTCTTTATTTTTACGAAAAAGATTTTAGCCGGAGAACCTATACCTGTCTTTAATGAAGGCAAAATGAAGCGGGATTTTACCTATGTTGGTGATATTGTTGCGGGTATTCTAGCGGCTCTGAATCGCGCGCCTCAAGGGGACGTTCCCCATCGGGTTTATAATTTGGGGAACCACAAAAGTGAACCCTTAATGCGGTATATTGGTTTGTTGGAAGAGTCATTGGGCAAAAAAGCTGTTTACAATATGATGCCAATGCAGGCAGGGGATGTTCCTGAATCTTTTGCAGATATTTCAAGGGCACAGGCGGAACTTGAGTGGACACCAAAAACAAATATTGATCAAGGGATCAAAAATTTTGTAGAGTGGTACAAATCGTATTACGCTGTTTAGGAAGTTTTTAAGAATAATGAGCGACTGTCAAAGACCTCTTTCTCCTCATCTTAGCATTTATAGGCCTCAACTAACATCGATGCTTTCTATTTTGCATCGGTTTACAGGAGTGGGTCTTTTTGTGGGTAGCTTTCTATTCGTTGGGTGGTTCGTGGCTCTTTCATTAGGAGAGGAAAGCTATCAATCCATAGTAAGTTTTTTAGAAAGTTTGGTGGGTCAATTGCTTTTGAGCGGGTGGGTTTTTGCTTTCTACTACCATCTTTTTAACGGTCTTCGTCATTTTTATTGGGACATAGGTCGCGGTTTTGATCTAGAGACAACCTACAAAACAGGGTGGCTTGTTTTGGGGGTTAGTATTTCCCTTACAGTTATCACTCTTATTTTTATGATGTGGAGGTAATGAATGCATCCCCGTCTCTCGAATCGATATTTTAATTTTCCCTCTAAAAATCAGGGTGGAATCCACTGGATTTTGCAACGAGTGACAGGGGGATTGTTAGTCTTTCTCAGTGTTTGGGTTTTGATCTCTTTGTTTTCAGCGCCTCTTTTATCCTATGCCCTCATGTATGAATGGATGGCTTGTCCTTGTCGAGCAGGCGGTTTCATGGCCTTTATTTGTCTTGCTTTGTGGCATGGGTATTTAGGTATGGAAGTGATTATTGATGATTACGTCAGCAATGCTTTCTGGCACGGGATGGTTCTTTCTCTTTTACGCCTTAGCTTAGGGGGCGGCTTATTTGCAACCATTTGGGCATTCTTTGAATTTATTCTCTAGGGGATTTTTATGACAAAACCGACCTCAGCTTATAGTATAATTGATCATCAATACGATGTGGTGGTCGTTGGTGCTGGTGGCGCTGGTCTTCGTGCGTCCTTAGGCATGTCGGCCGCTGGTCTTCGAACGGCGTGTATCACGAAAGTTTTTCCAACCCGTAGCCATACAGTTGCAGCACAGGGTGGTATTAGCGCGGCTCTTGGGAATCTTGGCGAAGATGATTGGCGCTTTCATATGTATGATACGGTCAAGGGATCTGATTGGCTGGGGGATCAGGATGCGATCGAATATATGTGTCGAAATGCTATTCCCGCAGTCATAGAACTAGAGCGTTTTGGGGTCCCTTTTTCTAGAACACAAGAGGGGAAAATTTATCAACGGCCTTTTGGCGGGCACACAAGAAATTATGGGAAAGAACTGGTCCCACGGGCTTGTGCTGCAGCGGATCGGACAGGTCATGCGATTCTTCATACCCTTTACCAACAATGCTTGAAGCATCAAACAGAGTTTTTCATCGAATATTTTACCCTCGACCTTTTGTTTGACGATGAAGGTAAGTGTGTTGGGGTTGTTGCGTGGAATTTGGAAGACGGAACCCTTCATCGGTTTCAGGCTCATATGGTTGTCCTGGCAACAGGAGGGCATGGGAGAACCTACTTTTCTGCAACGAGTGCCCATATTTGTACGGGCGATGGGAACGGCATGATTTTGCGCGCAGGGCTTCCGCTACAGGATATGGAATTTGTGCAGTTTCATCCAACGGGTATTTATGGTGCTGGGTGCTTGATTTCAGAGGGGGTTCGTGGGGAAGGGGGCTATCTGACGAATAGCGAAGGCGAGCGGTTTATGGAACGCTACGCGCCGAACGCTAAGGATCTCGCTTCTCGGGACGTGGTCTCAAGGGCCATCACTATTGAAATCAATGAAGGTAGGGGCGTTGGTCCTCTGAAGGACTATATGCATCTTAATGTTCAGCATCTGGATCCTCAGCTGATTCATGAACGTCTTCCAGGCATTGCAGAAACGGCAAAGACATTTGCAGGGGTCGATGTTACAAAAGAGCCAATCCCTGTTGTCCCAACTGTTCACTATAATATGGGGGGAATTCCGACCAACTATCATGCAGAAGTTCTGCGGCCTACAAAAGACAATCCTGATGCTGTAGCGCCGGGGCTAATGGCAATCGGTGAAGCGGCTTGTGTTTCTGTTCATGGGGCGAATCGATTGGGAACAAACTCTTTAGTGGATTTGGTTGTATTTGGTCGTGCAGCAGCCCAAAAAGCAGCAGAGCTTATTAAACCAAAATCGGCCCATAAACCTTTGTCTTCTTATATGACAGATAAGATTATCGGAACTTTTGATGCCTTGCGTCACGCCAAAGGGCCGGCTGCAACGAGTGCGATTCGTCTTGATTTACAACGTTCTATGCAGAAATATTGTGGGGTATTCCGGACAGAGTCTGTCTTGAAAGAGGGCATCAAAGAAGTTACCCGTGTTGCCGATTCCTTCAAAGATGTTTCAGTGACGGATCGTTCTATGATTTGGAATACAGATTTGGTTGAAACCTTAGAATTGCAGAATTTGTTGACGCAAGGGCTTGCAACCGTTGTATCGGCAGAAGCCCGCCACGAAAGTCGAGGCGCCCATGCGCGGGACGATTACCCTGAGCGGGATGACGAGCATTGGATGAAGCATACGCTTTGTTCAGTTGATGCTAAAAACAAGGCGACACTCGACTATAGACCGGTTCACACCTACACGTTGACAGATGAAGTCGACTACATTAAACCACAAAAGCGGATTTATTAATCATGGCTGATTTCCGATTGCCTAAGAATTCAAGACTGCGTCCTGGGAAGCTGCATAAGGCATCAGAAGACGCGAAAGACGTTCGTCGATTCCATATTTATCGGTATAATCCTGACGATAAAGAAAATCCCCAAATTGATACCTTTGAGGTAGATCAAACGCAGTGCGGTCCTATGGTTTTGGATGCCTTGATTTATATTAAAAACCACATTGACCCAACCTTAACTTTCCGCCGGTCTTGCCGTGAAGGTATTTGTGGCAGCTGTTCCATGAATATTGACGGCACGAATACATTAGCTTGTACTAAATCAACAGGGGATGTGAAGGGCGATGTCAAAATATTTCCGCTACCCCATATGCCAGTCATAAAGGATCTAGTGCCAGATTTATCGGTTGCCTATGCGCAGTATACCTCTATCAAACCTTGGATTCAAGAAGAAGTAGAGCACACAGGGGATCGGGAACGTTTGCAATCGCCCGAAGATCGTAAAAAGCTCGATGGATTGTGGGAGTGTATTTTGTGCTTCAGCTGCAGCACCAGCTGTCCCAGTTATTGGTGGAATGGGGATCGGTATTTGGGGCCTGCAACGCTTCTTCAAGCGCATCGCTTTATTCAGGATAGCCGTGATCAAAAAACCGATGAACGACTTCAGGAACTTGAAGATCCTTTTAAACTTTATCGGTGCCATACTATTATGAATTGTACAAAAACCTGTCCAAAAGGATTAAACCCCGCAGCATCTATTGGGGATATCAAACAGAAAATCGCCGAGCAAAAGATCAAAGGAATTTCTTTGAAGAAGGGATAAAAGATTGGCGAGGGATGGGTTTTCCTAATCATGCTATCATTACAAATAACAGTAAGAGAAAATTTTATGAAGAATATTTCTATTTTCTTCTTCACCTCCTTCTTTTTGATAGCTTCTAACGTTTTTGGCGCAGAAGAGGATGGTTTATCAGAAGTGTCTACCTCTACAGTTAGAACCGTGAGGTCGGTTTCCAGTGTGACTGATGATGCTCTATTGCCACCACGCGAAGTTGAATTGGTCGTGGTAGAAACAAGAACTAATGTAAGGTGTCATTTTACTTCTTTTCTGTGCTCTTTAGCTCTAGTAGGAATGATCGAAGCGCCACTTGTCTTTGAATCTTTACCTAAACGAGAGGCGGCGATTGTATTGGCAGCATCTATGTTTCTTGTTTGCATGGGGTTTTGTTGCTCAATTATTTGCAAAAGAAAATAAATCCAAATATAGAACGTTATTCTTTTTTAGAGGATTGATTGCACCCCAAAACATGACCATCGTGATCCCCCAGGAGGGTAGGAGTAAACCAACGGAACTGGGTTAGGTCATTGTATCGGTCTTGGCGCAAAAATACACACACGGGGGATTTTGCTTTCCAAGTTTTTTCAAAGTATTGATGGGTAACGACCTGTGTTTGGGTTGGGTCTATCGTTGTTCCAAATTCTAACTCTCCATACCAGTTAACAACTTGAACTGTTCTATCGAGGTACGGCGGAAGGTCTTGATAATAGCCTCCGTAGGTAAATACTTTTGTTTCCTCTGGCATAATTTTCAAAAACTTTTCAGCCAACGGTTTAACTGAAACACGTTCTAAATGAGGGGATGCTTGCACCATCAGAAGAATAAGCGCGACCCCACTAACCATAGTGCCATAAAGCGCCATTCGTTCCCCTTTCCACAGTCGAAGAATGGGGAGAAGTACAGCACTCGCACCCAGAATTATATAAAGGGAAGGTAAAAAAGATTGAAAGGCCTGTTGTAGAGTCAAATCA
>VGCX01000014.1:17500-19850 GCA_016869935.1 Alphaproteobacteria bacterium | reverse complement strand
ATCCCAAAGAAGATCGGGCATGTGTCGCCGTTCACATTTGGATTGATAAACAAGGTCAAAAAAAACGCCATCGGTTTTGTCGGGGGCTGATGCGATCTTCTGCGAGGATGGTTTATGAGGAAGTGCAAAAACTTTATGAAACCCCAAATCATCCAAGTCACGATTTTCTGGATCCTCTTTATGGGGCGTTTCAATCTTTAAAAGCCGCACGGCTTGCTCGGGGTACCTTGGAACTGGATGTGCCAGAGCCTTATTTAATTTTTGATGACAAAGGGTTTGTGAAAGAATTAGTGATTCGAGATCGGTTCGATAGCCATCGATTGATCGAAGAGTTCATGATTTTGGCCAATGTTGCAGCTGCAGAAGAGCTGGAGACAAAGAAAATGCCTTGCATGTACCGTGTCCATGCAGATCCTAGTTTTGAAAAGCTCGAACAAATACGGGCCTTATTGCGGCGGGTGAAACTGCGATATGAAGGGTCTTTGAAGACAACACAAGATTTGACCAGGCTTTTGACCTTTGTAGAGGGGACACCTTATCAGACAATTGTGAACGAACTCATCCTCAGATCCCAAAGTCAGGCCCTTTACCAGCCGACGAATATTGGTCATTTTGGTTTGAATCTGGATCATTATGCTCATTTTACATCGCCCATTCGGCGGTATGCGGATGTTTTGGTGCATCGAGCGCTGCTTTCTACGCTGGGATATAAGGAAGACGGTCTTCCGAATGGAGACGGGAAGAATTTTGAAGACTACGGCCATCATATCTCAACGACAGAGCGTCGTGCCCAAGGGGCAGAACGCGAGGCAATGGATCGCTATAAGACCCATTTCCTTTCTAACCGCGTAGGGGAAATGTTTGAGGTTTATGTGACAGGGATCACAAAGGCCGGTCTTTTTGTTACCATTCCTGAATTTAATGCCAGTGGCTTAGTGCCTCTTCGTTTCATGCAAGATGATTACTATGTTTATCGGGAAAACCCGACGCGCCTAGAGGGCCGGCGAACCCGTCAGCATTTTGGATTTGGGGACCCTTTGCGTGTTAGACTTTTAGAGGCAGATCTTACCAAGGGGCGTTTGACCTTTGAACCTTTTTATGATCGAGCCGTTGAGCGCTTTTCAACAAAAATTGCGAAAAAGCGCCAAAAAAAGCGCCATCGCCGCTAATGAAAAAAAATTAAAAAAATTTTCTTGCCTCCCCCTTTTAAATATGTCTTAGGAAAATTGCTTAAATTTTAAGCAGCACCAGAGAGAGCCCCTAAATCTCTGCCACTCCCGTCCCCTATGCACAGACTTATCCACAGAATCTGAGGATAATTTTAAAGCCCCTCCAATTTTTTAAAGACACTTCATTGATAATGATATTTCTTTGCTTATGTGGATAACCCATAATACCAAATCCCCTTTTTGTACTTCCCCGTCGTTGACCTACAGGATTCGGGCTCAGTCATGTAGGTTGACTACACTCTTTCGCCCTCACCTTTGGTCGCTGATATTTTTTTGCTTATGTGGATAACCCGTAAGATGATAAAAGGTAAAAAATGAAAAAACTTTATAATTTCATGATTTTGTCTCTGTTGTTATTGGGAAGACCATGCCTTGTAGGGGCTGAAGAAGAATCTTTCCAGACGCGATGCGGGATTGCTCGGAATGTTATTCAAGATGCACTAGAGGCATTTGACGTAAGTGAGAGTGCAAGGCCAGGTCCAGAGTTGCAAGGTTCCTTACGTGAAAAACTTCAATGGCTTAACAACGAATGCCATAGAGAGTCATGCGCAACCATACGCATAGACTTTGAGGATCCTATAAGTCGATTATTAGAGCGCTACGATCAAATTCTGGGTCCTCCACTTCTTCGAAGAAGCGCTGCAATTAGTCTATGGCCTTTATTTCAGGTTCACTATTTAATTTCCCAATTGCTTTCTATATTGCCAACCTAGGTTCCTAATCTTTTTATTTTTTTTGAAGAAAAGACTTGTAAGACATAAAAATACCCTATATATGTAGGTGGACTTCGCGGTTAGGAATCGTGGGGTAATGTTCATTGAAATAGTAGAAGAAGAGAGAAGCGTTTAAGAATTTAAAGTTCTCTCCGTTTGTCATCCTCGCGGACGCGAGGACCCAGGGGGCTCCTGCGGAAGCAGGAGGCTAGGGAAAAGAAAAGCGGCAAGAGTTCTATTAGAACCTTAAATGTAAGAGAAATAACTTAGAATTTTTAGATTTAAAGCAGCGATAGCTGTTTTAGATTTAAGAAAGAACTGAACACTGAGTATGAAATTTTTTCAAGTATAAGAAGAGCATTTGGTGGATGCCTTGGCGATCAGAGGCGACGAAAGACGTGGTACGCT
>VGCX01000014.1:0-12500 GCA_016869935.1 Alphaproteobacteria bacterium | reverse complement strand
TCTGCAGATCAAAACCAGAGATTTTTGATTCGAATGTCGTGGTCATTTCTTTTGCTGTCGGGCTAATGTGGGCTGGAAATTTTAACACCAAATGATTTTCACTATATCCAGAGACGTCCTTAGGTTTAAAACCATAAGGGCTGATAAATCGGAATGGGGGATGATCGGCAACCCACAAGGTATCTGACAGCGGTCCATCAATATAAAGATCAACTAGGCCTTGGGGTGTTGCTGTTGAAAGGTCATAAAAACGAACAACGCTTTTGGGTTTTACTGTCAGCTTTTTCGTGGTTCCCTCCACAATGCGAATTGTAAAATCATCAGGGCTAAAGGTTGCTTCCGCGGTTGTCTCCTCAACAGGGGGCATGCCGTCCATATAATGGACTGTCGTATCCTTAACGCCCAGTGTTCCTGTTAATGACGCAATAGAAAAATGGTGGCTGTCCTTGTTATAAACAAACTGACTATGGAGGGTTATCGGTGTTGCCGTCCCCCCTTGAAGACGTTTTGTACACCAATGATGGGCCGAGGGAGACAAGAAAGATGGCCATAAGTCTGATAAGCCTTCCCACGGGAAAGAATCGGTTTCAACTTTTAGGTCGGTTGTATAAGCGGAAAGGGTGTCAATGCCCTCTAAGGTGAGATTTATTGGAACATTTTTTCTGTTCCCCTGGCTCAAAAAAGGCGCATGAATTTTTACAGCGGCAGTTCCCTTTTTTTCCACACTATTGCCATGAAAATCTATAGCAATTTCAGGAAAGGGATGTTGGAAAAAATGAAACCATTCTTGTAAGTTTTCTGGGGCAATAGACGCCCATTCTTTTAAGGACAGATTGGAAATTTTTAGACCTCCCTTTGCATAGGGTGGGGTCAGTGTCATTGTTCCCTCAACAACGGTTTGGGTGTTTTCATTCAGGGTGTTTGCATAAACGTGAAGGCTCTTTTCCCCCTTTTGTTTATAAAATGTTCCATTAACTTTATGGGCGGGTAAAGTTTTGCCGTTAGGGAGGTTCATAATCCGTCCCCCTTTTATAGTCAAAGAAGAGAGGGGAATATCAGAAAATTCAAAGTCATGGGCAGATGATTGATTTTCTTTAAACAGAAGCGTTGGTTTTTCTAAATGAACGATATCTATTTTCCATAGTTTTTTTTGAGAAAAGAAGTCTCGCAAGCGCCAACGAATAAAAATCTGATCGGCTGTAAATTGAATGTGTTCATTTTCAAAATGACCATTTTCAATTAAGACCCCAGGAAGACTTAAAAGGGAGGGGGTAAAAAGATAAATTTCTTTGAAGTTAATCCCATGTTGACTGACGATCGTTCTAACCGTGTCGAAATGGACAGGCAAGCGCAGCGGGGCGTCTTTCAGGCGCCAAAGTCCTGCCAGCAAGGTAAGCCCTATAAAAACAAAAAGGGTTGATGTGATCTTAAGTCCGGTTTTAATGGAAGTCATGAGTTTGTTTATTCTATTCCTTCTTTTACACTACAGGATTTTGACCTGTGAAATCAATCAGAGATGTTTCATGGGATTCTTTAATATTTATAGTTTGAGCTTTAAGTTATTTCCACAAACGGATTCACTAATGAGCTGACGAACTGTTTTGTGCCATCAAAAGGTCATAAAGCGATTCAGGGGCTAGGTCTGCGCCGTTGTCCCATGATAGTGTATGGTTCGCAACTTTAAATTTTTTGAAAGCATTAATGTTTTTTAAGGGGATAAAAACACCTTTTTTCCCTTGGATCTTTTCATGCAAATCAACCACACCTTTTTCTCCGTTATGGAATAGAAGAAAGACCTTATAATCCTTCAGATATTTTGCATCAATAATAGGGTTGATCATAGGTTACTCCAAGGGTTTTATTGCAATCAAAGGTAAATCCTTTTCCGCGCGATTCCAGTCTGTTTTTAAATCTTCCCTATGAAGATCATACCATTCCATTACAGCACTAAGAGCACGTTTTGGGAAGTCCCCTTTTATGATTCCTGTTTCAATATCGACGGTTATCATATACTCTCCATATCGTGCATGAAAATGTGGTGGATTATGATCATCATAGTACATACAAATAATAATTCCTAAAAAGCGACTTATTTCTGGCATTGTGATTACTCCTAAATGACCTTAGTGTTAATAGTGACAATTACCTTAAAGAATTTTTGGTTCAAAAACATGCAATAATTGGTTGAAAAAAAGTCGATATAGATCTGATTTTGAGAAAAACTGATAAAATAGAGACTGAAAAATGACACAAAAACATTCCTATAATCAAAAATTAAACAGACTGTTAAACCAGCTCCTCGGGTAGCATAATTCCATCGTTCGAGCTGGAAATTGTTTCCACGTCGAACGATAATGGTAGTATAATTGCCAACCAAATTCTCATAAAAACTTCGGAAAATATTAAGCTTTTCAGCATTAATATTGATTGTTTTAATGGGCAGGTATATGATAGTTCGATCTGGAAATTGTTTCCACGTCGAACTATTTTTTTTGATGGGACTTAGAATGAAAATTATTGGGCGCCAATGGGAGAAAAGTCTCCTCACAGATATTTTAGAATCAAATAAACCAGAATTTTTAGTGATTCATGGTAGGCGGCGTATTGGAAAAACATATCTTATAAGAGAATTTTTTGAAGGGCGAGAAAACGCTATATTTTTTAATATAACAGGTTCTAAAAATACCTCTTTAACATCTCAAATTGGTCGATTCACAGAACAAATAGGTCTTGTGTTTTATAATCTAACTGACCTTCAGTCGGGTAAGAATTGGGAAGCTGCTTTTAAAAAACTAACGGAGGCTATAGGCAACGCCCCGATGCATAAAAAAATCATTTTGTTTTTGGATGAATTTCCATGGCTTGCAACTAAGAACTCTCGATTGCTTGGAACTCTTGATTATTATTGGAATCATCATTGGAGCAGGGACCCTCGCATCAAGCTTATTTTGTGTGGGTCATCTGCTTCTTGGATCGTAAAAAAAATCATTAATAATCGAGGGGGGTTGCATAATAGGATTACCCAAAAGATTTGTCTTTTGCCCTTTACATTGGCTGAAACAAAAGAGTTTTTAGAGGCGAATATGATTTATTTGGATCTTCCTCAAATTGTTCAGCTTTATATGGTAATGGGAGGGATCCCTTATTATTTAAATCACGTTAAGAAAGGGCTTTCCGTTGCAGATAACGTGGACTATTTGGCTTTTCAGAAAGATGGGATTTTAAGAACAGAATTTGATAATTTATTTGCTTCTCTTTTTGATAATTATGAGGATCATATAAGGCTTATACGGCTTATTGCGCTGCATCGTTATGGTATTGGGCAAGAGGAAATCCTAAAATCTTTGTGGAAAAACTCTAAAGGATCAACAGGTCTTGAAATGTTAAAAAATCTGGAGCATGCAGGGTTTATTCAGCGTTTTAAGCCATACGCGGCTAAAAGAAAAGGAATCTATTATAAAATTATTGATGAATATACTCTTTTCTACCTTGATTGGATCGAGCCTATTTTAGGTGCAACAATTAATTCTTTTGAAGAACATTATTGGTACAGTCAAATCAATACGCCAAAGTGGCATGCATGGGCAGGGTATGCTTTTGAATCTATCTGCTATAAGCATGTTCAAAAAATTAAAGAAGGGCTCAAAATTAAGGTTCCAGCACTGGCAAGCACATGGCGATTTGCGGCAAAAAATACACAGGGAGCACAAGTAGATCTTCTTTTTGATCGGATGGATGACACCATTACTCTTTGTGAAATTAAATTTACCAATACCCCATTTTTAATTGATAAGACCTATGCGATCAACTTGGAAGATAAAATAAATATCTTTAAAAAAGTAACACAAACGCAAAAGCAAATATTTCTAAGCATGATTAGCGCACAAGGCTTAGCATCCTCTAAATACAATGAAAAACTAATTTCGGGCGTTGTGTCTTTGAGTGAGTTGTTTTAAAATAGTTCGAGCTGGAAATTGTTTCCACGTCGAACTATTGGTTAAAAAATTAATTGGCTATGATAGATAATTATATTATAATGAAATTAAAACAATGGGGGGAATTGTGATGAGAAAAATCTTATTTTTTTGCTTTTTAGTAAACAGCCTTATTTTTAGCCATTCTTTAGCAGCTTTTAAATTATCAGCAGAAATGATTAAAGAATTAGACCAATATTTTTCAGAAGAGCATTTAGCGGCCCATCGTAAGGAAAAAGCAGATTGTGTAGATATCCTTTTAGCACACCAGCGTGTGGTACATACAAAAGATGATAATTTCAGAAAACTAATCAAGCAATTAGCGGCTTTAGAAAAGGACAATGGAATAGAAAGATCTGGATGCGTATCGGCTCGAGCCTATGAGAAGCTTTTAGATAACCTCTATTGGGAAATGTCTCTTGATATGCTGACTCCTTATCTTAGAACAAAAATTGCAGAACAAGAAAAAATACAGGGGCCCAAAAGGAGCCTTGTTGTAGAAGATGTAACAGATCCTAAAGATAATACAATAGTCCAAATGCCTTTGTCAGAAAAAGGAAAGAAGAGTCTGGAACAACAAAAACTTTCGGCTTTAAGTAAATATGAAATTTATCGAAGAATATTCAACTACTATGAGAAAACCCCAATGTCCTACTCAAAGACTGATGAGGAAAATAGTGCTTTTGTAGTCTATGTTCCAAAGCCAGTTAATGGGATGTGGCACATGATAGAAACAAAACTTTCGGATATAAGTCGATGGGAACTTTACAGTAATCTTTATAGCTATTATCAGGCTTTGAGCCCACGCAAGTAAAAATCCTAACTTCTGTATATTTTAATAAAGGAGAAAGAATTCTTTCTCCTTTATTTAGACAGCACTTTCTTATTTTTAATAAATGAAAGCCCCAGTCATTGGGTTAATGCCATAATATGGCCTACCAAATGCATCAACCCCTATGGGCATTCTTGCGCCCATTGGCATCATTGGCATACCCCCGCCAACGGGAACTCCAGTGTTCCAGCTGCCATCTGGATTCATAGTGGCGCTAGGCATCATTGGCATACCTCCGCCAACAGGAACTCCCGTATTCCAGCTGCCATCTGGATTCATAGTGGCGCTAGGCATCATTGGCATCATTGGGCGTGGGGCACTTCTTCCTTCAGGCCCCCTAGGACCTCGCCCTCGCTCGGCTGTCCCTCTTCTTTCGGCTGCTCTTAGTTCTGCTTCTGCAAGTGCTTCTTCTGCTTTAGCTTCAGCTGCACGAGCTCTTAATACCCTAAGTCTTTCCTTTTCAGGGGCTTCTGGAAATCCTCTCTCATAAGCGGTTGCTGTGAAAGAAATAAAAGTTATAGACGCAAATAGCAAAGTTTTTTTCATAATATTTCTCCTTAAAAAACGGATAATACTAGTTTTTTTTGACCATGCTTTTATGGGAGTTGATAGTTTTTTATCTATTTTTTTTATATTTTTCTTTTAAAAAGATATTTTAAGAGAAAAATAATATTAATTGCTCACAGGTTCTATTGACTTTAACAGAGATGAGCCATACTCGATAGAATCGAGACAATAAAGGAGATTGAAATGAGAAAGCTTAATTTTATTGCGCTAAGCTCGGGGTTATTATTAAGTCAAATCAGCTTTTCTGTGGAGGATCCTTTGTACCCCTTAAAAGTAGCTAAAGAGAGTACACCGGGTCACACAAGAAGTGGAAGGTCACCTTCTCCTCACGATAAGGAAGATCCGCGTGCTGCTGTAGGGGCAACTAAAGGCAAAGCCATGAGAGTTGATGAACGAAGAACAGAAGAAGGTACGGATGAATCCTTAAGAGCATTAGCCTCATCCTTATCGCCTGAACGTATAGCGAAAAAGGAAATTTCTGCAATAGTTGATGGAGAAGAGTCATTTTCTAAAAATAAAGAAGAGTATTTTGAAATGGCAAAGAAGGTAGAAGTGCCTCTTCGTGTTTTGTTTTATAAAGAATATGGGGAATTTTTATTGAACCAAGAACACCCTGATATTGAAGGCGCTGCCCAAGCTTATTTTAATGCTTGTGAAAAAGGTTTAAGTAATCGTGATATTGAGAAATTTTTAACAAGTGATTTGGGATTAAGCATCATTGGTTTAAAATTAGAAGATATAGTAAAAGCATTGCGCAATAGAATGAGAGAAAGTTAAAAAGTAGATCTCATCCTTGGCAGTCAATATAGGGTAACAGTCACCCCCCATTCACCACAAAGCATTCGACTCCTCGTTTTTTAAGGGCGGTGCAGATGGCGCGGGCATTGGTTTCGTTTTTACAATTAAAGCGGGTTTGGAAAAGGCGCATGCGTTTAGAAAGTGATGTCGCAATATTGTAAGTGCTATCTTTTAAAAGTTGAAGGTGGCTTTTTTTAATTTTCTGGGCATAGATTCTTGCTTGTTTACTGTTTCTAAAAACACCGACTTGTACGCCCCATCGTGTATTAGAATTCTCTTGCTGGAAATAATCCGGGGTCCGTACAGCAATCTGCCGCACCTC
Organism: Alphaproteobacteria bacterium; assembly: GCA_016869935.1. Lineage (GTDB taxonomy): Bacteria > Pseudomonadota > Alphaproteobacteria > UBA7879 > VGCX01 > VGCX01. Next base: position 6,007 of record VGCX01000014.1, on the reverse strand, counting down.
CTGGATAGACAATGGCCGTCCTTCAAGGAGGGCCTGCATATGATGGTCGCGGCGATTTTTACTAAACTCACCCATAACAACACCGATTAGATGGTCGGATCCTCTGTGATAACTGGTGACCAGATTCCATCCTGCAGCGCGTGTATAGCCAGTTTTTATGCCATCAATGCCTTCCATTTTTCCCAAAAGGCTATTGGTGTTTTTGTATTCTTTGCCTCGAAAGGAAAAATAGGGCGTTGAAAAGATATGCTTATATTCTGGATAGTGATCTAAAAGGGATTTTCCAAGCACCGCCATATCATGCGCGGTTGATACTTGTTCTCTATCCGGAAGGCCAGAGGCATTCTTAAAAAAGGTATGAGTCATACCGAGCTCTTTTGCTTTGGCATTCATTTGGTCCACAAAGGCCTTTTCATTTCCACCGACGTGCTCTGCAAGGGCAATGGCAACATCATTGGCGGATTTAACGGCAAGGGCTAGAACCGCATCAATTACTGTCATGGTCTCTTTGGTTTTGAGATAGAGTTTTGAGGGCTGCGCACAGCAAGCCTTTTGACTGAAGCAAACAGGATCTTCTGGATTTATTTCCCCTTTGCTCAATTTTTCAAAGGTTAGATAAATCGTCATCATTTTTGTAAGAGACGCTGGGAACCTTTGAACGTGACCATGATGGTGCGAAATAATTTCCCCCGTTTTTGCATTCATCAAAAGAGAAGAGGGCGGCGCCGCATGCACAGAGGAAAAAAGACATAAAAGGATCAGGGTATAAATATATTTTATCATGAACGTCCTTCTCTTTGTAATCCTTCAAAAAGAGTAATCAGTTCTTGCAGAGAAGAAAAGGGTTTTTCTGTGATACCGCTTTGTTCATTTTTTTTGTTGGGTTGGGGCAAAAAGGCGGCCTCAAACCCCAGCTTTTTTGCTTCCTTTAAGCGGGCATCTTTTTGGCTAACGGCTCTCACTTCTCCGGAAAGGCCAACTTCCCCAAAGATGACCGTTTGTTCGGGTAAAGCCTGATTCGCAAGAGAAGAAAGAAGAGAGGCAGCAACCGCAAGGTCGGCGGCTGGCTCTGTTATTTTAAGGCCCCCTGCGATATTAAGGTATACGTCTTTTCCAGAAAAGGGAATGCCAAAGCGGGCTTCCAAGACCGCAATGATCATGGAAAGGCGACCCACATCCCACCCAAGGGTTGTCCGTTTTGGGGCAGCAAAAGGAGAGGGCGCAACCAAGCTTTGAATTTCAACAAGAACAGGCCTCGTTCCCTCAATTCCTGCAAAAACAGCACTGCCAGGCGTATTGGGTTGACGGTTTTCTAGAAACACAGCAGAGGGATTAGCAACTTCCATCAGGCCTTCTTGGCGCATTTCAAAGACGCCAATTTCATCCGTTGGGCCAAAGCGGTTTTTGACAGATCGTAGAATACGAAATTGATGATTTTGGTCCCCTTCGAAATAAAGAACGGTGTCAACCATATGTTCCAAAACCTTGGGGCCTGCGATACTGCCATCTTTGGTGACATGCCCAACGAGAATCACAATGCAGTTTCGTTTTTTTGCAACACGAATCAGTTCATGGGCAGAACTTCTGACCTGTGCAACAGATCCTGGAGCGGATTCTAGGGAATCCAAATACATGGTTTGGATGGAATCAATCACCACAATTTCAGGGCCATCCTTTTGGTTTAGTGTTTGCAAAATGGATGACAAATTTGTGCTGGACGCTAGTTTTAAGTGGCTTTTTTCGACATGCAGACGCCCTGCCCGAAGGGTGACCTGTTCGACCCCTTCTTCTCCTGAAACATAAAGGCAAGAATAGTCTTTAGAAAGTTTTGCCATAATCTGCAAAAGGATAGTGGATTTTCCAATGCCAGGGGTTCCCCCGACTAATAAAACAGACCCTGGGACAAGTCCGCCGCCGCAGACACGGTCAAACTCTTGAATATGGGAAACTTTACGGGGGGGTAAGGCAAAGTTGCCGTCCAAAGAAACCATATCAAGCACTGGTTCTTTTCCTGAAAGTTTCAGTCCTTTGGGAATGGTTTCTTGGTATTCCTCTACGAGAGTATTCCACGCACCACAGGCACTGCATTGTCCGCCCCAACGAGGATGCTGTGCGCCGCATTGCTGGCACACATAAAGAGAGGTCGGTTTTTTGCTCACCGTGTTCCTTTGCGTGTTCTAAGTGGGACAACCTTTGGTCGTTTTGTTGTTTTTTGCTTTTGTTGTTGATTGGTTTCGTGACCATGAATAAAGGCATAGACATCTTTATTCTTTGAGCGGTCCATTTCTGCAACGGATCCTTCCCAGATAATCTCCCCTTCTTTGATCATAGCGATTTTATCGGCAATGAAACGGGCACTGGTAAGGTCATGCGTAATGGTGACGCCTGTTGCCCCAAGATTTGTGATGCAGGACCGGATAAGGGAATCAATGACACCGCACATCAAAGGGTCAAGCCCCGTTGTCGGTTCGTCGAAGAACAAAATTTCAGGCTTAGAGGCAATCGCGCGTGCAAGACCAACCCGTTTTTGCATTCCCCCAGAGAGTTCAGAGGGGGAAAGATCCATGACATCTTTGGTTAAGCCAACAGACTTCAAGGTTTTTTCGGCCAGTTGCCGTGCGTTGTCAACGGGCATTTTTTGGTTATACAGAAGACGGAAGGTAATATTTTTCCAAACGGGAAGACTATCAAAAAGGGCGCCCCCTTGAAACAACATACCGAACTTTTCAAGTAACAGATCCCGATCTTTTCCTTTTTTATGGGTGATGTCGACGCCATCAATTTCAATAGTTCCACTATCAGGTTCAATGAGGCCAATAATACATTTTAGCAAAACTGATTTTCCCGTGCCTGATCCCCCAAGAACCACAACAGATTCCCCTGGCATGACATCTAGATTGACATTTTTTAGAACCTGTTTGGGGCCAAAACTTTTACAAAGATTACGAATACGAATTTTTGGTGTCATCTCTATCACCCAAACAACAAGGCTGTTAACACATAGTTCAAAATGAGGATAGCGATTGAAGATGATACAACGGCACTGGTGGTTGCGCGACCAACGCCTTGGGCTCCCCCTTTAGAGTGGTATCCTTGGAAGCATCCAAAAAGACCAATTACAAAGCCAAAAACGGCTGCCTTTGTAAGACCAGAAATCACATCTTCGCTTTCAAGATATTTAAAGGTTTGTTCCAGATACAGAGCACTGTTAAAGCCAAGTTTATGAATGCTGACGAGATACCCGCCAAAAACACCAATTGCGTCCGCACAAAGAACAAGAAGCGGGAGCGTAATCGTTGCCGCCAAAACACGGGGAGCAACTAAGTATTGGAATGGATTGGTATTTAAAGTGGTGAGTGCATCAATTTGTTCTGTAACGCGCATGGTCCCAAGTTCTGCGGCAATGGATGCTCCAACGCGCCCTGCTACCATCAGTCCCCCAAGAACGGGACCTAGCTCGCGGGTGACAGAAAGAATTACAACCGTTGCAATGGCACTTTCAGCGGAAAATCTTGAAAAGCCCGTATAGCTCTGCAATGCCAAAACCATTCCTGTAAAAATTGCCGTAAGTCCCACAACAGGGAGTGATAAATATCCAATGCTATAAAGCTGTCGTCCAAGCTCAGAAAAATAATAAGGAGGGCGAAGAATACCCTGAATAGCTTTCCAGGTAAAAAGGACGAGGCGCCCAAAAGACGCTAGAAAATCAAGGGTGACCGTTCCAACTCGTTGAACGATTCCGATACTTTTATGACTGATGGCGCATAGGTTATTCATGGGTATAAATTTTCTGAAAGCGTCTACCAATTCTACAAGTTATTTCATAAAGGGCCATGTTGGCTTCCCTTGCTAACTTTAAATGTGACATATTATCCTTGAAAACGTCAACCCATGTTGTAACGCCTGCGATATTTTCTGGGATATGGGTTAGATCAATGACGGTTAAATCCATCGATACACGACCAATAATGGGGGCACTATAGTCCCCAATATACACATGGGCGCTGTTGGTCGCGCCAACCGTTAATCCATCAAAAAAACCCATGGCAATTGTTCCAATACGCTTTGGGCCTGGGGCTGTATAGCGTTGACCGTATCCAATTGTTTCGCCCGGCTTTAAGATTCTGGTTTGGATAATTTGTGCTTGAGGATGAATCGCGAATTTAGTATGGGGAGGATAGGGAATAATCCCATAACAAGAAATTCCAACACGCAAAAGATCAAAGTAATAATCAGGGCCCAGGCCAATGCCTTCAGAGGCGGCAAGGGACCGTGGAATGCCCGGGAAGTTTTGGGCGATAGCCAAAAATCGTTGACGCTGTTGTTGGCTATAAGGATTTTTTACATCATCCGCACAAGCAAGATGGCTTATAACATACCGGACATCAAAGAAGGGGAGGGATTCAACGGCTAGAGGTGTATCATTTACAGATAAGCCAAGCCGGTTCATCCCCGTATCGAAATGAAAAATACAAGGAAGTTTTTTATTCAGCTTCTTTGCAGTAGCAGCCCACAAATTGACTTGATCTGGGTTGTTCAAAACAGGGATTAGGTTGTGCGCTAAAAGATCCTCAACTTCTTCTTTAAAACAACCATGAAGCACATAAATTGTTGCGTCATTCAGATGGGTTCTAACCTCAATGGCTTCTTGAAACGTTGCGCAAAAAAACTGCTGACACCCAGCCTCCCACAAAGCTTTAGAAATCGGTACCGCCCCCAGTCCATAGGCATTGGCCTTCACCACAGCGGCAATAGGCGTTTTTGTGAAGGCGCACAGGTTCTTATAATTTTCTTGAATGGTTTTCAGGTTTACAAAAAGACGAAGTTGGTTGTTGATGAATGGTTGGGTCATTTAACTTTCTCTGTAAATTCTGTCAGCGTGTGGACATAATTTAAATTGACCGTATTCGAATCATAAATCAAGGACTTCGTTCATAAAATATGTCTATCTGTCATGCGGAAACAGAGAGATTGATTATTAAAGATTCCCGAAAAAACCTAATTTTGGCGAAATATAAATTTTTATATTCCGCCAAATTAACATTTGAATTTTAATTTTGGCGGATTATAATAAATCATAATGCGCCAAAATAGGAATATAAAATGATTGGTCGACTAAAGGAAATTAAAGCACTGAAAAAGATTTATGCCTCTAAAGAGGCCGAATTTATTGCTATTTATGGAAGGCGCCGGATAGGAAAAACCTATCTTGTGCGCGAAGTTTTTTCTAAAGAACCTCATTATTTTGAAGTGGTGGGCTCTAAAGAAGGCCGCATGAAGGACCAGCTTAGGAATTTTATGGATGCGTTTGGTCAGGCATTTTATGATGGCCTTTCCCTTGAAACACCTAAATCTTGGTGGGATGCGTTTAAGACTTTAACAGATGCTTTGAAAAAAATACCTCCGCATAAAAAAATAGTCCTGTTTTTTGATGAGCTGCCATGGCTTGCAACCAAACGGTCCCGCTTTATTAGTACCTTAGATTATTATTGGAATAAGCATTGGTCTTTGATGCGCAACGTCAAATTGATTGTTTGTGGTTCTGCGGCAGCTTGGATGTTGGAACATTTAATTAATGCAAAAGGAGGGCTTCATAACCGTATCACGGGTCGAATCCTATTAGAACCCTTTACCTTACAAGAAACAAAAGCTTTTCTAAAAAGCCGATCGATTATCCTTAATGATCGCCAAATTCTTGACCTTTATATGGTTTTTGGCGGGGTTCCTTATTACCTAAAATTCATTGAAAAAGGCCAATCAGCAGCAGAAACCATTACGGCGCTTTGTTTCGAATCTGGAAGCCCTTTGAGTGATGAATTTCCAAGGTTAATGCGATCCTTGTTTGGCAAAGGAAAACATCATCTTCAGATTTTAGGTTTGGTTGCAAAAACACACTATGGCTTATCGCGGGATGATCTTCTTAAGAAATTACCCATGAAATCTGGTGGCGCTTTCAACACGTATATTGAAGAGCTAGAGGCCGCGGGGTTTATCAAGGTCATGCGGT
>VGCX01000013.1 GCA_016869935.1 Alphaproteobacteria bacterium | reverse complement strand
GGCTTCGAGCGTTTGCGTGCAATGGTTAGTGGCATAGGGTGGAAACCCCATTCCAGAAATGTGGAGTGTTGTCATAATGAAAAAATCCTTAAGGGGTGAGAGTAAAAAAAATCCAAGATTTAATTAATACATACCAAAAACTGATCAATTTGTCCAGAAAAAACAAATAGTTATGGTGATTTTTTAGATAGCAGTAGATGTGAATAATTTCCCATGATACTCTAATAATGTAGATTTAATAAGAAGTTCTTATGACGCTTGATCAATCAAAATTTCAAAGACTTATGCCCGCGATTCTGATCGCAGGGGGTCTTACTCTGGGTGGGTATTTTATTGGAAAAGGGGTGGGTATGGGCTTGACGAAATTTCGGGCAAATATTCATCACACCGTTCAGGTAAAAGGCATATCAGAGCGTCAATTAAAGTCAGATTTTGCTGTTTGGAAGATTGCTTTCCGGTCTGCGGGCAAAAACTTTCAAGAGGCACGGGATCGCTTTTATGAAAGTCACAAAATCTTGCTCGATTTTTTGAAAGAAGGGGGGTTTGACCCTGAAGAAATTTCTGAAGAGGCTCCAGGTACAACTATAGAATATCATGGGGGTGGAGGCTATGAGGCCCATGCTAAAGAGGGTAAATTTCCGTCTTATTATTTTTGGGAAAATTTCTTGTGCGCACCCCGCGCGTGGATCTAGTGACAAAACACGCGCCAGGACTTCTTCGTCTTACTGAAAAAGGGGTTATGTTGGGAACTCTTTGGGGGTCTCAGTCCTCTGAAATACGCTACTCTCTTCAAAACTTTGATGCCCTAAGGCCAAAAATACTAGAAGAAGCCATACAAAGTGCTAAAACCATGGCGGAAAAATTTGCAGAACATGCCCATAAAAAAGTCGGGGCTATGTTGCAGGCTACCCAAGGTACATTTACCATTGAAGGCATAGACGGTCCCCATGACGGCGATGCTAGTGTGATGAAAAAAATCCGCCTTGTGAACCATGTGACCTATAGTTTAGAGGGGTGATATTTTTTGTATAATCATTTTTATTATCAGTGAGAGGGACATGTAAATTTTCCTGCGCACAACCTCTTGAGTTTCCTCGGGCATCCAGGTAAGATCTTTATGGAGGCTTTATGCCGACCAGAATCCGTTTAATAAACAAAAAATAAAAAGGCGCTGATGGATAAGAATTTTAAACTCATGAACCCCGTGCAGTGGCACGAAGGTCTTTTGCTTTACCCCCAGCATTTCCAACAAATGCGCCGTGAATTTCAAGAATTGGCGCTTTGTTATTTGACGATGGGGACTCCGTATTATTGGGGGGTGCGGTCGGTTTTGGTGGATGAAGGGGCCTTTTCAACAGGGTTGCTTCGCCTTAAAAGCGTCCTTGCTGTCATGTCTGATGGAAGTATTGTCCGCCAAGAAGAAGGGGAGACATCTTCTATAGAACTGCGTCTTCAGGACTATCAAGAGGCCTTAGATCAAGGACCTTTGATGATTCATTTGGCCGTTGTGCGTCCGCATCCAGATGTCCCAAGCGTTGGGGGAGATTTTCCTCGGTACGCGTCCATTGAAAGCGCTCCCTTGGCGGATGAAAATACAGGGGAAAGCGCGGTTCCTGTCCCACGTCTTGCTTTAAAGCCTGTTTTGGTTGCAGGGGAACATGTCCCAGTTCGATACGCAAGTTTTCCTCTCTTTAAAATTAAAGCTCAAGATGGAGGGTATGTCTTTGAGGAATTTATTCCACCCGTTACTGATATTCGATCCTCTAATAAGGTCGGCCAGATTGCGGACCGGGTGGTTCGATCTATTCGTAAATACAGTGCGCTATTATCGGATCGGCTGCAAACACCGATGACCCAAGAATTGGCGCCTGTTTTGGAACAGTATAAGAAAAATTACGATACACTTGTTAGTCGTTTGTTAGAGCTAGAGGCGCTTACGCAGGTTCAAGAAACCCACCCATTTTTCCTTTATAAGGAATTATGTGGGATTGCTGGGAATTTTTGCTCCTTTAGTCGAGGCCACATGCCCCCCATTTTCAGTCCTTATGATCACAATAACTTGAAAAAGACCTTTGACCCTGTGCTATCTTTGATTGATCAAATGCTCGAATTTGTAAAAAGTACCTCTTCTGCTTTTGCGTTTAGATTGGAAGATAAGATCTTTAAAAATATCTTGAAAGCTGAATGGATAGAGCATGACCAAATTATTTTGGGTGTTACGATTCCGGCCGGTTCCAATGCGCGTGGTATGACAGATTGGGTCAAAGAGGCTGTCATTGTATCCGCTTCTGTGGCCCAAAAAGCCATTGAAAGGCGAGTGCTTGGAGCAAGCCGTGCAATTGTAGAACAAGTTCCAGAATTAGGGCTAACGATGACACGTGGAAAACTTTTGTTGCGTGTAGAGGCTCGTTCTGAATATATTAAGCCTGGAGAAGACCTTTTTGTGTTTAACATGTCAGAGATGGAGGGAACTCGTCCTGCAGAGGTTTTGATTTATACGGCGTCATAAAAAAAGGAAAACGTTTATGCAACAAGAAAAGCTTATGAAATCCCTTATTATTAAGGATTTTAGAAGTTTTTATGAAGAAGTCGTACGCTTAAAAGCCAAAGCGTTAATGGGAGATATTTTGGTTGATACCAAGGCAGAGGGAGAATCATCAGCGACAGTTGATCCTTCGACCCTGTGTAGGGAAATTCAAAGGACACTTCTAAGCTTTTTTAAAGAACATCGGGATTATATCGAACGATATGGGGGTGAATTTGCGCTGCAATATTACCACGAAGCCCAGTATATTATGGTTGCTCTGGCCGATGAAGTTTTTTTGACCCTCAATTGGATCGGTCGAGAAGAGTGGAAAAACAGTCTTCTTGAGGCGCAGTTGTTTCATACACAAGTGGCAGGGGAAAAGTTTTTTGAAAACTTAGAGGCTTTTTTAAAAGTGAGAGAATCTTCCAACTCAGATATTGGGGTGCTTTATATTTTTGCTCTTGGCTTAGGCTTTAAGGGGAAGTATCAAGATACAGATGATAAAGGTGCTTTAAAACACTACCGCGATCAGTTGCAGGCGCGTGTGATGGAAGGCAGTCCTTTTGCTGTCAAAGGCTTGCGGAAATTTTTCCCCGAAGCCTACAGTCACACACTAGAGAAGCGAGAGGGGCTTACTCTTCCAACGGCACGTCGTTGGGCCATGATTTTAGGAGGGGTTGTCCTTGCATATTTGATCGTATCCTACATTATTTGGATCACGAATATTCATGGAATTGATGAAGTGGTTGATCAAATTAGGTTATGGGTGAGGGCGCAGTAATGAGCAGTATTACAAGCAATCTTCCTCAATTACTGCTGTTTGTAGCACTTTTTGGCTTTGTTGTTTTTGTGGTGATTGCCTATTTTGCAGGCACCAGTCTCAAAGGCGCTGACAGCAAACTTCACCAAATGATTTTTTATCGTTGGGCAGAAGGTTTTTGGACAAAAATTATTTTGCCTTCCTATGGGGCCATTAAAAAATACCTCTTCTTTGCAACAGGACCTCTTTATGATTCTATCAAAGCGGTTAAAGAGGCATTAAAAGAACAAATTTCTGGCAAAGATTCCCTTTATCGTGTGCCATGGTACGCGGTTGTAGGGGACGATTTAAGCAGCACATCAGCGCTTCTTAAGAATTTGCCTTTATCTCAACCTATTGAAAGTCCAAAATTTGGATTGCCAGAGGATCATCCTTATCTTTCGTGGTGGTTTTTTGAAAAAGGAATTTTAATTGATGTCGCTGAGAAATGTCTTTATGGGGCCTCCAAAGATCCTCAGAAAACAGGTTGGATAACTTTTCTAAAGGCCCTAACGCATTATCGCCCGCGGCGTCCCTTAGATGGGTTGATTTTGGCGTTGCCGGCTGAGTATTTTTACGGGAAAAATAAATTACCTTCACAAGAACTCAAAAAGCGGGCCGACACTCTCTCACAACAATTGATTCATGTTGAAAGAATCTTAGGATTTAAAGTGCCTCTTTATTGTATTTTAACAGGATTAGAGGTCGTTCCTGGATTTAAGGGATTTTGTCATGAAATTCCCCAAGCTGCCCAACAGGAAATTTTTGGTTGGTCTAGTGGATATTCGACTGATGCTGCCTATCAAGGGGATTGGATCAAAGAGGCTTTTGAAAAAATTCAAGGATTTCTGTTTGAGGGGATTTTGTCCGTATTCTCAAAAGGCAGAGGGGGATCTTATGCCGATGACATGATGATTTTCCTCAATGAGTTTCCCAAGTTAGAAGAGGGCGTGACAGATTATTTAAATGCGGTTCTTCGTGTTAACGATTACCGAGATCATTTTATTATGCGGGGACTTTATGGAGCGGGCGTTGGCAAAAAAACAGATCTTTCTCTGGAGGGTTTGCGTACAACAACGGCGGGTGTTGTTAAAGGCGAGACAGCACAAAAAACTTGGTTTTTCCTGAAAGAGTTATTCCAAGAAAAGATTTTTAAAGAAAATGGCGTTGCCTTTCCTTTAAAACGATTTTTGTACTCAGCTAATAGAGCTGTTATGTATCTTAAAATTGCCATTCTTGTTTTTGGTATTGGGGGAACAGCATCCCTAATTTTTGGATATAACCACTTGAAAAAAACAACAGCTGAGCTTCAACCAGCTTTAGCTAAGGTCCTTCATGACCTTCACATGCAAGGGAATAAACCTCTAACCGATGAAAAATTAGCAGCGGGGGGCTTTGAAGAACGGACAAAAGCAGTTTTAGATCTTATTGTGAAAGCGGCCCATAATTCTTTCAAAACTCCTTTACTGATGACCTCTCTTGCAACGTCTTTAGATGATCATCTTTACGGCGAAATTATTGAAATTTACAACCTGTTGATTGCCCAGCCGATGTATATGACGTTTAATAATCGAGCAGAGCAACTTATGAAGGCGGATCTTCCTCCTTCTAAATTGCCGGCGGCGGTTTCTAAAGATCAACTCTACAACCCAACAGGAACCCCAGAATTTATGGCGCTTTCTGGCTATGTAGAGGCGGTTGCGATACTGGAAGAATGTTCGACGCTTTATAATGAGCTTCAAAAAACAGGAAATGCTGCCGCTCTTGAAAAAGTAATCCAGTATCTTTATGGTTTTGCTTTCCCACAAACCTTTTTGGAAGATAATTCGTCTTTGAAAGAAAGGCTGATGAAAGAAGCGCAGTATAAGCCCTTTAATTTAGAAAACTACCGTCTTTATGCCGAAAAAAGGCTTTATGAACTTTATAATGCCTTTTTAGAGCGTATTTTAGATCCCGCCTATATTTATCGTCTAGCAGCTCAGTTACAAGAAACTCTAGAAGCGATTGATGCGGGAGGGACTCCCGACACAGAACATTTTTACACGGCCCTTTTGCAAATTCATGACCTTATTGCTTTTGCAAGCCCGCAAGGGGCAGAGTGGCTTATTAAGCCCCAAGTTGATTTTGGAGATTCTCATAAAGCAACGATGCAAAAGGTGAAAGATCTTTTCATTTTTAGTGACGAAGTTCTATATAAGGTTATAAAGGTTTCTCACGCACTGCATGAAAAGGCAGTTCATTATCTTAAAAGTTATGGATCAACATTAACGGGATATTTCTTTGCAAAATCCCCTGCAACGCATAAATTAGAACCCTCCCATGGTCTTCAAACCTTAGAAAAAGGGTTGAACCTTTTCTTACATAAGCCGTTCATGTCAAAAACAGATGATAAAAAATTTGCTCGCACAGTTCCAAGACATCAACTGCTGCATTGGGATCGACGAATCGTTAGCAGCACTATTGACCTCATTGAAAACTATGAAGAATTTTTACAAGAAGAACTTCCAGGATATCCAGCACAGCTTCAAGATACCCTTCGAATGGTTGGGCTTGAACAGTTGCAACACAATATTGAAAATATGCTAGAACGGGCCCAAACCTTTTTTGAAGTTCCTCCGCATGCCTGGGGTAAACAAGCAGAAGAAGCGGCAAGACTGCAGGTGGATAACGTTCAACACGTTGGTCCTCTTTTGATTAAGCTTTTAACCAAACTTGATGGAGTTGGCGGGAAGAAAACGTATAGCGATTTGAAGAATCTTGTTTTTGCCCAGATGTATGAAAACCTTCAACAATTAGATCAACGGCTAATGGAGGGGACATATTATATGCCAACAGTGACAGATTTTTCCTGGTGGAATGGTGAAAAGAAGGCAATTTTTAAGGCCTATGGCATTCAGGATAAAACAGAAATGCAGTCCTATTTTAACAATCAAACACAGCATGTCATGCATTTGATTTTAGAATATGGGGCACCTGTGATGCAGGTTTTAAAATCTGATACGTTTTCAATGAATATTCAAGAGGTTGTCACTTTTGCTCGCTGGAATCGGTTGCTGGAAGAGGCTGTTGCGTATCAAAATCAAAAAGCTGTTGGAAGTGTTAAAGCGTTAGAAACGTTCTTGTTAGAAGAAGGAAATGACATAACGGATAAGGATTGTTTAGAAAAAATTACAGCAGAAGATGCAGTGACTGAATCAGGAGACTACTTCTTGCAAAAGCGAAATGCTATTCGTGGGATGCTCTTTAAACAATGTCAAAAAATGAACGCAGATCGTGCGGTTCGTCAGTATAACAAAATTGCAACGTATTTTAATTCGTTTATGGCAAATACGTTTCCTTTCTTAAGTGGTGTTCCAAATACTTCTAAAATTGATGCGGATGTTTCTGATAAAATACTTCAAGAGTTCTTTGGGGAGTTTGATAAATTAACGCCTGCGATGTACCAAACCATTAAAGAAAGTGGTTTTTACACAAAGAGCTGGAAAGAAGTTAAGGCCTTCCTGGTACAAATGAGCCAAGTGAGAGACTTTATGAATAAGTATTTTGCTCCCAAAATTAAAGAAGGGGATCCAGGAATTGATTTCAGGGTTGAATTCAGGCAAAACAAAATGCGTGAAAAACATGCGGATAAAGTTTTAGATTGGGCTGTTATTGCAGGGGACCAGTCAACAAGTTCACAGGAAGGAAGCAAACCGATTCGCTGGGAATTTGGAAAAACCGTTGCTTTTGGATTCCAGTGGGCGATGGATGCACCACTACAACCTCTTGATAACGAAGATATTAGTGCGCTGACAAAGGCTGGGGGACGGTCTATGTATGTGTATCAAGGCTATTGGGCGCTTCTTCGGGCGATGATGATTCACCGAGTATCCCCACAGCAAGGCGGATCAACGCGTAACGATACGTTGCTTGGATTTGAGATTCCCATTGGACCCAACCCCCAAATGAATGCTGTTGATAATGCAAAGCTTTTCATTCGGATTGTTCCACAAACGGCTAAGGGACTTAGCGATCTTGGATTTAAAATCCCAGACTTTCCGATATATGCTCCTAAATTAACCGCAGACCCAAAAAAGGAATAATGTCCAATGCCAGAGTTTCCGTCTCTTGATTCTTTTTTAGAGGATATTTCTCCCTCTCTGCCGGTTGGGGAATCGTTGCGGTATGATCCAATTTATGACGATATCAAAGAAGCGCAACGCATGGATGATGATCTTCCCAAGGGGATTTGGGCCCAAGATGTTAAAGTTTCTGATTGGTATAAGGTGGAGCGACTTTGTGTAGAGGCGTTGCAAAAAGAATCGAAAGATCTGCAGCTTTGTGCCTGGCTAACAGAAGCATGGCTTTTTCTTTATGGACTGGAAGGCGTTACTCAGGGGCTAAGAGTATTTTCCCAACTGGCTGAAAAATACTGGGATACGATCCATCCTCAGATTGAACCAACCGGAGACAAAGGGTTTCGTCTGTCCCCCTATAATTGGCTAAACGAGAAGCTCTCAGAACGCTTGAAAATTATTTCTATTACCCAAAAGAACGATACAATTGATTCCAGAGAGATAAGTTTTTCAGACTACCTTGGGCTTAAAAGTCACTGGGGAAACAGGGCAGGGGGGGCTGCTGTTCCACAAGACAAAGAGGATGCCATTAAGGAATTTGAAAAAGGCATTGCCTTAACGCCTCGCCATTTTTTTGTGGACCTTAAAAGCCAAAGTACTTTGCTTGTTGAAGAGTCAAAAAACATAGAGACTTTTGTGACAGGAAAATGTTCTGCAGAAAGAGACGATATCCCAAGTCTTTATCGATTCCGAGGCGTCTTAGAAGAAATGATGGTTTTTGCTGAACAGGCCTTGAAGATGAAGGGTGATGATATCTCTGTATCAGGGACTGAAGAGATTGATCAACCCTTAGATGAAAAGGCGCTGACCGTTACAGAATCCTCTAAAGCGACAAAAAGTCCTGGCGCGTTAAAAGAGCATAGTCCAGAGACACTAATTAAAAGCCGTGAAGAAGCCTATCAAACCATCAAAGAAGCGGCAGATTATTTAGAACACCTTGATCCCCATAGTCCTGTGCCTCCTATGATTAAGCGTGCTATTCGTTGGGGAAAAATGCCCCTTCAAGATGTCTTACAAGAAGTTATCAAAGAACCTCAGGCCCTTCAGGAAGTTAAAAATCTTTTGGGGTTAGGGAATAATACAAAAGAGTCTGGGCAGTGAAAGTTGGTATAATAAAGATTTTTTTAGGGGTCTGGCTATCAATCTACGCTGCTTTTTCTTATGCAGCGTGCAAAGACAACAAAGAAGATAATGTCCTTTACATTTACGGATGGTCGGGCAGCATGGATCCGAGTATCCTCCGTGCCTTTGAAAAAGAAACGGGCATTCGCGTTGTTTATGATGCCTATGAAAGTAATGATATTTTAGAGGCCAAACTTTTAACGGGGAAGGCCAAGTTCGATCTTGTGATGCCTTCTGTTAGTCCTAATTTTATTCGACAAATTGGTATGAAGGCGTTTCAACCGATTCAAAAGTCTAAAATAGAGAATTACGGCAATCTTGATACGAGAATTTTAAAACTTATTCAGAAATTTGATAAGGAAAATATGTACGGTGTTCCTTATACAATGGGAACAACGGGGTTTGGGTTTAATAAAAAGAAAATAAAATCATTACCCGCATCGAACGCTGTCCTTTTTGATGAAAAGCTTTTGAAGCAATACCACCATTGTGGGGTTTTAATTTTAGACTCTCCCCAAGATATTTTAGAGGCGGCGCAAGTATTTCTGGGGTATGAACCAGACTGTCGTGACCCTAAAAAACTTAAGATGGCTCTAAAAGCAGTTGAAAAAGTAACGCCTTATATCAAAGATTTTACCGCAAATACCGACCGTGTTGTCCGGGAATTGTCGACAGGGGAATCCTGTTTGGTCCAGCTTTGGTCCAGTGATGCGCTCCTTGCCCAAAGACAAATGAAGGATCAAAAAAACGATATGGAAATGGGGTATGTGGTGCCAAAAGAATGGCCAGGTCTTTGGATTGATATGCTTTGTATTCCTAAAAATGCGCCCCACCCAGATCACGCCCATCGGTTTATTAATTTTATTCTTCGCCCAGAGATAGCGGCCCAAATTGTTCAAAAGAATTTGATTGCAGTCCCCAATAATAAAGTCAAAGACCTTTTACCCAAAGATCTTCAAGAAAATCCTATGATCTTTATTCCAGACGACGCCCTAGAAAAACTCAGAATCCAAGCCCCCTTATCGTTCAAAGACGAACGCAAAGTCATGCGTCAGTGGATGCATTTGAAGCTGGGGTGGTGAGAAGAATTTAAAGAGTTTTTTCAACTTTTAATTTTCACATTCTTCGAAAATAATCTGAAAAGATAAAATTTTGAATATTTTATGGTTACAGAAAGAAAATTACTCTTTGGGAGGCTTGATTAAAGAAGACCTCCGCAATACGATGAGTCTGCCTTAAGGTAAAGTGCCTTAAGGTAAAGTGCCTTAAGGTAAGTGTTAACCTGACTTAAGGAGACTGTTCTTATGAAAAAGTTCATCTACTTTTTAACAACCACATGCTTTTTACCAGTAGCATCGTATGCTGCAGAAGTTGATTCAAGACCAGATTTGGATCGCTTTGGTGTTGGACGATACAACGCCCTAAAAACCGTCATGGAAGCAGAATCTATTGTAAAAGGCCATAGCGATTTTGATGATTTTTTGGAAGAATCCAGAAAAACAGTGGAATCGTATGGTCAACAAGAAAATATTGGATACAGATTACTGCATCGGCACGGCAATCTTCATGATGACCACAAAATGATAGAAAGTTTTGGCGTCCTTGATGGGGATGTAGCGATCATTACTCAAGAAACGACAGGGGCATCCTCAGTACCTTATGCGCCAGCCAGCTGGTTTGTACAAGACGATCAGGTTTTTTCGTTTGAATTTTCAACGGATCCCCTTGTTTTGAAAGTTAAAGAGTACCTACAAACAGTTCCTTTGCTTCAAAATCTTCACGAGCTGATGGCTTCCTATGATCTTCAAAGTGCGTTGGCGCCCGCCATTTTATCACGAGCGCAATACGAACCATTTAAGCCAAGGTTTGCAGAGGGGTATGAATGGGTGGAGCAAACGATTGCTACAGACGACGATTTGTTTAGGAATGTGTTAACGTTAAAGCACCTTTCTGAGGAAGAGAAGGAGTCTTATGTTAAAACAAGCTATGCTTTTGTGTCATTGTCTGGAAATTGCCCAATTAGTTGGTGTGACCCAACTCAAGTTCCACACGAGCCTCTTTCAGCCCCTAAACACCTATGGAGGTAATTATTGGTAAAGCCGGGTAACCCCCCGGCTTTTTTTATGGATTTACATACTGTGTCACGCGCAGTATAGTAATCCCTTATAAGTAGAGGAGTTTCTGATGAGTAAAGTGAAGATCATTTTTCTGTGGAGTATTTTTCTTATTTCTTCAATATCAAATGTTATGGCTTCCTGTGATAGACCTATAGGGACTTCTTTATTGAAATCTTATTATGAAGAAAGGGCTTATAATAAAGTATGGGAAATTCCTCTTGAAGAATTAGACCTTAGTGATCCAGAGGTTTTGTTTATATTGGCAGAAATAAACACCGGAGATGGAGAGGAAGCTTATAAGTATTATGTTAAAGCAGCTAAACTTGGACATCCTGCGTCTTGGGCTCGTCTTGGGTCATATTATTCTTTGGAAGGACCAGATCAGGATCTTAAAAAGTCTGAAGAATATTTTAAGAAAGCATGTGAGTTAGGGTATGAGTGGTCTTGCTGTTATGGGAAAAATCACTGTACATCGCGTTCTTTTAAGACAATGAGTCGGTGGGTTGATTTTTTGATGGGGCAGGGGCGTGTTAAAGAAGCTTGGGGGTTTTTGAAAGGAGCGGATGATACAAAGGATCCGGAAATTGCCTTTTTCAAGGGTGTTTTTTATGAAAAAGGTATTCAAATACCTCGGGATCTTAACAAAGCAGAAGAATACTATCTAAAAGCTTTCCACGCAGGATCTTCAAAAGCTGCTTACCAATTGGGGATTTTTTACCTCAGAAAAAATAAAACTAAATCACAATACTATTTCGATAAGGCTTGCAAAATGGGATTTGCAAGTGGCTGTCTTGCGCGCTATACAGGTCAAGTACGTGATGACTATAGTTCTTTTGTTGATAAAAAGCAAAAATATAGGTTTGGGACAGATATCTTAGAGACGCTTGCAAAAGATTCGGAGAAATCCTGAAAAGCGTATATTTATCTTACTTGAGTTGTCCTTGAAATCCATCTCTCTCATTCATATATAATTCAAGAAATAAAATGAGGTTAAAATGCTCAAAACTCGCAAGTTATTTTTAAGTATTAGTTTGTTGAGTGGATTGTTGTCTTTTAATGCTACAGCCATTGAAACAACGGGCAAAGACTTATCCTATGCAGATTTCATGATTCGGTCGTATTATGAGATCCCATCTGACCGATATAAAATTCTGGAAATTCCTCTAGAGGAGTTGAACTTAGATGATCCTGAAATTCTTTTTATCTTGGCCGAAGCTCATTATGCAGCTAGTCATCGTGATGTAAATCAAAAAACTGAACATACCAAGAAAGCTTTTAAATATTACACTCAGGCAGCAGAAAAAGGTCATGCCTCGTCATGGGGTCGCCTTGCAGGAAAACTGTATGGAGAAGGTGCTACATTTCAAGAGGTATACCCCTATCATAGAAAAAGTCAAGAACTGCAAGGGATAGATCCTGATAGCGCTGCGGCTGCAACTCCCTGTAGAGCTTCTTTTGAGGATCTTAGAAAATGCTTTAAAACGCTTGGCGACTATGTGGAACATCTTATAAAGCTTAGATGTACACAGAATTCAGAAAAATTTGCACCAAGGCATTATGAACGCCTTAAGGAGGCATGGAGAGTTTTGGAAGGAATTGATGAAGATACAGCGGAAGCTAGATTGTTATTTTATAAAGGATTATGCCTTGAAAAGGGGCTTGGAACTTCCAAAGATTTGAAAAAAGCAGAAACTCTTTACGAAAAAGCTTTTAAAAAAGGTATGGTGAAAGCAGCCTATCGAGTTGCCATTCTTTGTAATGATAAAAATAAAACAAAAGCCCAGTATTATCTTGATAAATCATGCACACAGGGGTTTAGAAAAAGCTGTGTGGCGCGCTACTGTAATCAGCCGCTTGTTGACGAGTTTCTCTATACATTTGATGAAAAAAGCTTAAAATGTTTAAAAGAGTAATGATATAGATCACGCCCATCGGTTTATTAATTTTATTCTTCGCCCAGAGATAGCGGCCCAAATTGTTCAAAATAATTTGATTGCAGTCCCCAATAATAAAGTCAAAGACCTTTTACCCAAAGATCTTCAAGAAAATCCTATGATCTTTATTCCAGATGATGCCCTGGAAAAACTGAGAATCCAAGCCCCCCTATCCTTCAAGGATGAGCGCAAAGTCATGCGTCAGTGGATGCACTTGAAGCTGGGGTGGTGAGGAGCACCGTTTATATCTTTACCTGCGCCCATTCAACAGTGGAGTGCATAGTCTATGGTCAAGCTAAAAAGATCCTAAGATAGGATGTTGACAAAAAATAGATACGTGGTACATACTATGATTGAAAACTTTAAGTGCAAAGAGACAGAAAAAATTTGGAAAGGATTAAGAACAATAAGATTTCCTTTAGATATTCAAAAAAGAGGTCTTTTCAAGTTGCGTCTCTTAAATGCTGCCTTTGTTTTAAATGACCTAAATATTCCTAAAGGCAATAATCTCGAAGCATTAAAAGGAAACAGAAAAGGTCAATGGAGTATTCGAATTAATCAGCAGTGGCGCCTTTGTTTCCAATGGAAAAATGGTGATGCAGCTGACATTGAAATAGTAGATTATCACTAAAAAAGAGACAAAAATGCCCAAAGAGTATTTACATAATCCGCACGCAGGGGAAATTCTTAAAGAAGAATTTCTAGTTCCTCTTGAGATGAGCCAAAATGCTTTAGCAAAACATATTGGCGTCCCCCCCAACAGGATTCATGCTATTGTCAATGGAACAAGGGGCATTACAGCCGAAACAGACCTTTTATTGTGCAAATTTTTTGGGCTTAGTGAGGGATATTGGCTTCGGATACAAAATGATTACGCTCTTATGGAAGCCAAAAGATCCCTTGGGGGCAGATTAAAAAACATCATTTCTTATGCAAAACGAGAAGGGAAATGTTCATAGCAAAAGGTAAGCAGAGATGGTCCACATCTCTTGTGGCATAAAAGGCGATGATGGAGGACAGACAATAGCTGGCTTCTTCTGTGCTTAGTTTTTTCTTCAGTTTTTTACCAGCGTTTTGCGCACAATATCACTTGTTTTTAATAAATATTAACTTATATTACACTTAATACAATTTAATATTAGAGTTTTTTATGCGTAATTTTTTATATTTATTAACATTAATTTCACTTACTTATTCTTTCTCAGCAAAAAGTGCAGGTGATGCTATAAAAAACTATGTAGAGAACAGCGGTTCTTTAAGAGGGGTTGCTATCAGTCGTGCTTCCTGTAATACATTGTTTAATTTTGAAGAAATCCGAAAGACAGCAGAAATATTTGCTTTCTTGACTAATCGTGACGCACCTATCAATGACTTAAACGATGTAGGTGAACTTGTGCCTACGCAGCCTGCAAATTCTTTTAAAAAATATCTCAGTCAGTTTAATTTCCCCTCAGAACAAGTTACTTTGTATGTAGTGAGAGAGGCAGAAAAAGCAATTTTGTTTGCGATGGACGTCTTTGATATGGCCTTAGTGCAAGAGCAAGAAAAGACCAGCGCAATGAACGACAGCGATAAAATTGATTATTTCAATGATTCTAAAGAATTAGAATCGATGACTCATTGGCTTCATTTAACAATGCCCAGAAGGCCAAGAAACGATTATGAAAGGATCTTAGATCGTATAAGAATTATGAGTTCAGAAAATTATTGGCATCTTTATAATCTAAATGTTCAGTTAGAACATCCTGAGACATGGTCAAAAGAAACATTTGCGCTTCATGGGGCTTTTTCTTGTTTTGATAACTCTCTTGCCCATGAAATACTTCGAGTATGCCTGCAGGTTCTAATAGAAAATACATCGACTTTTTGGGAAACTTTGTTAAGTGCAATTACCCAATATCAGAGTGTTACTTTTGACATAAGAAATGTTGAAAAAGTTCTTGATTTGCATCCAATATTTACGGAAAAATTTGGACTCATAGATTTTGGATCAAAATACGTAGACTATGTGCTAGGAATATGGACAGTAATAAATGGACTGGGGAAATCTGAGAATAGTAGAGTTCGGTTTCGAAGCCCAGAGCTCTTCGAACAGATTAAAAAATTATCTCCTTTCGAAATTGTGGCTCTATTCCCACCTCAAAAAACCGAGCCATTTTCTAATTTAGTAAAGGTTCTTGTAGAAATAAGAAAAACCATTTTTGAAGCACGCACATCGATTATCCACTATATAAAATTCGCAGAAAGCCTTAAAAAAGATCCGGAATCTTCGTTGGGTATATCACACGCCATTCAAGAACGTGCCGATTTATTGGAACAGGGAATTTTAGATGCAAATCATACGCTTGATCATTTTAAAGGAGAGTTGGAAAAATTACGTCAAGAAAAAGCAAAACTAGAAGAACAAGCCTCAAAAAAGCTTGAAGAAGAAAGAGCGCATGCAGAATCAGAAGCGTTGCAAGGAAGAATCAGAGAATTGCAAGCACAAGAAGAAGCAAAAGAAAAAGCACTCAGAGATGCTGAAGCAGAGCTTGAAAGACTAAATGCAGAACAAGCGCGCTTAAAAGAAGAAGCTGCAAAAAGAACTAGAGCTTGGAAAGAAAAAGTTGCAGCGTATCGTAGCAAATCTGGGGCCGGCACGGCCACAGGTGGATCAGAGGCTGTTGCTTTGAGCACAGTGGGGTTAGATGATTTTCTTATGGATGCGCCTCCTATTAAAAGGTCTTTCCCTCGATCAGAACAAACATTAGTAAACAGTATTTTTGAATTAATCCCTGTTCATTATGAGAAAATGATCGCTTTATTTCGCTCTTTAGGTTTTCAGGTTACAGAGACAGAGACTGGTCATAAGGTTTCAATATCTGGTGCGAATCCGAAAATGAAATCATTTCATAGACCCCATCCAGGCACATATATGGAAGATTTCAGGGGCTTAAAGGCTGCTCGTGAACTTCTGGCTTTTGCTGGATATACCAAATAGGTTAAAGGCCTGCCAACACCTCTTCTGAAATATCAGCATTGGAAAAGACTTCTTGAACATCATCGTTGTCTTCTAATGCATCGATAAGTTTTAAAAGGGTTTCAGCGGTCTGATGGTCAGCAGGGACCGTAACCTTGGGGCGCCAGGAAAACTTAGCGCTTTCGGGATCTCCAAGGGTGGCAGATAAAGAATCTCTCAGAGCGTGTAATTGTGCGGGGGCAGAGAATACTTCATGAAATTCGGTGCCAATTTCTACATCATCAGCGCCACTTTCAAGGGCAAGCTCAAAAAGTTTGTCACCAGATACCTTTGATGCGGCGTATTGAATAGCGCCGACATGGTCAAATTGAAAGCTTACGCTATTAGTTTCGCCCAAGTTCCCGCCAAATTTAGAAAACGTTGACCGGACGTTGGAGGCTGTGCGATTTCGATTGTCTGTTAACGCTTCGACGATAATAGCAACGCCACCGGGACCGTAGCCTTCGTAGCGAATTTCTTCGTAAGAAGCCGTATCCTCACCGCCAGCACCACGCTTAATGGCCCGTTCCATCGTATCTTTTGGCATGTTCGATGCGCGTGCTGCGCTCACAGCCGATCGAAGGCGCGGATTGTTTTCAAGTTCGCCCCCGGCTTTTGCTGCAACGGTTAGCTCGCGAATAAGCTTTGTGAAAACTTTTGCCCGCTTTGCGTCCTGGGCACCTTTCCGGTGCATAATGTTTTTAAATTGTGAATGACCTGCCATTGTCCTCTTCCTTTATTCTATGGGATAGTTTGATCTAAAATTCCATCGATGCGCAAGGGTTTAATGCGGATGGCTTTTCCTGTCGCATCGTCGCTTTCAACAAAAACACCACAAAGTGTTCCGCTTCCTTCCGCGGGTTGTAGTTTCTCTCCCCGTATTTTTTTAACAAATCGTTCTAAGACTATATTTTTGTTCATCCCAATCACAGAATCGTAATCCCCAGTCATTCCAACATCGGTGATATAAGCCGTGCCATTCTTTAAAATCATATAGTCTGCTGTTGGGATATGCGTATGAGTTCCAGCTACTAGAGTTGCGCGGCCATCTAAAAAATGACCCATGGCGACCTTTTCAGAATTCGCTTCTGCGTGAATGTCCACTAGAACGGCTTGGACATTTTGACCCAGTTTATAGGTTGATAAAAGATCATCGACCGCTTGAAAGGGGTCATCTAACGACTCCATAAACATTTGTCCCATGACATTAACGACCATCAGCTTATGTCCTCGCGCATTTTCCACAATTGTATATCCTTTGCCAGGAGATTTTTTGGGAAAATTTAAAGGGCGAAGCAGGCGAGGCTCTGCTGAAATATGGGCAATGGTTTCTTTTTGGTCCCAAATGTGATTGCCTGTTGTAATAACATCAACCCCACTTGCATAAAATTGGTCAGCAATTTTTTTAGTAATGCCAAAACCATGGGCGGCATTTTCAGCGTTAATGATGACAAAATCAAGATTCAATTTTTTCCGGAGCAAAGGGATATGATGACATGCCACATCACGCCCACTTTTTCCAACAACATCGCCACAAAATAAAAACTTCATCAGAGAGACCTTTCCCTTAGAAGTACTTTAGTAGCATGGATTTTTCAAGGAAAAGTTTGAGGGGATTTTAGCAAAAGTTATTTTCTTGTCAAAAAAACAAAAGCCCTAAAACCCTTTATTTTATTGACTAAACAAAGAGCTTAAAAGATAGTTCCACTTATAGCATTCTTATATTTGGAACTATCTCATCAAACCGTTAGCCAATAAAAAAAGCCGCTCCCAAAGATTTGGAAACGGCGAGTCTAAGGCTAGGGAGGTTCGGGCTGCGGTTAATGGCCTTAAACCATCAGCGCAAGCATTTCTTCTTTCAAACGGAATTTCCGTTTCTTTAAATCTCTTAAAAGTTCACAACTTGGAATCGGTCGGTTCATTTCTTGGCGAATTTGACAGTCAAGATAATCATATTTGATCTGTAAGTTTGATAGACGTTCATGAATGGACATGGCACACCTCTCTGTTTTTATTTACTTTTTTTATTATTTCCATCATATCACATTTTTTAAAAAAAGAAATAGCTAAAAAATTTATCTATTAAAAAGGGGGGTGTTTTCTGACTATTTTGAAGTGAAATTCCAAATAGTCTTGACTATTTTGCAAATGAATTTAAAATAGTCAAATGATCAGAGCACAAAAATCGGTTGTTTTAAAAGCAGAAAACTTTTTGAAAAACCTTTATTTGTAATGAGATACAGACCTCTTTTATCGTCTTAGACGGTCTAACCCCACAAAATGAATTTTCCTTTACCTAAAGTCAGTTTTCTTGGTATAGTAAAAGAAAATATAATAAATTAGGGAGCATTCTATCGATGCGTACGCTCAGTCGAAGTAGCTTTTACTGCCTTTTCTATGGTGTGATTTGTTTGATGGTATTGGATGTGGCGCTTGCATCGAAAGGCGATCCCTTTACCAGTGCTGGGAAAGATCTTTTGGATCCAAAAACAGGTCAAGCCATTAAAACCAAAGCGGGAAAACAAACAAAGAATCTGCCGTCTAATCCTGAGCAATTGCCAGCAACAGGCAATAATTGGAGCTTAGAGGTCCAGTACTGTGCGCTTTATCTTGAAAATGACATTCAGCGATTTCGCCAGCTTCTTGAACAGAAAGGCGCACGAGAAAATGATATAGCACAGGGTCTCAAAAGCCTTGAAGCAAGTATTTATCCTCAAAGGCTTAGAACACAGGATAAGAAAGGGTGGGCTACAGACGGATGGATTTTTGTTCAAGAGTGTAGGGGCTTTGCCTTGGTGGCTCGAAAAGCTCTTCGGGAGTATTGGAAGTCTTGGACTCCTTCGAAAGCAGTAAAAGAAGAAGAGGCAACAAGTGTAGACGCAGGAGAATCTTCTCTAGGCACTGTTGCTGAAAAAATTCCTGGGCACGAGGCCCAAAAATTAAAAGAAGAACTTGCCCTTTTGAAAAAAGCTATTTGTCAGGCTTTTAATCCCGTTATTAAGGAAACACCCTTGGAGGAAGAGGAGGAAGCACAAAGAGTAATCCCTCAAGAGCCTGAGGTAAAAGAAGAAGATGAAGAAGAAGAGCAAAAAGGGGCACAACCAACAGTAAAACAACCAACACCACAGGCTACATCTCAAGCGCCTCGTGAAAAAGTGACACCAAGGGTTTCTGGTAGTAACCGTTCTCCTCGTCCAGCACGAACACCTTCTGCACCAGTTGTTTCTCCTGCGCCAGTTGTTTCTCCTGCGCCAGTTGTTTCTAGAACTCAACCTAAAAGTACTTCAGTCTTTAGACCAGTTTCTAAGCCAGCTTCAAAAAAACCTGAAGCAACAACTGGCAATAGCGATGTTCCACAGCCTGTAGGACGTAGAAGACTTGTTGATCGTGCTGCGCTTGCTGAAGGCTTAGCAAAACGAGAAGAAAGCGGAAATCAAAGTCCTGTCGATGACGATGAAGGCTTGGGTAACGTATAGGCTAATAAAAACCAAAATAGGAGAGCATGCATAAAATGGGAGTGGAAAAGTTTATTAGGCAACTCCCTTTGGTTATTGCCATTATTTTGATGATTAGCAACTGCCAATCGGCAAATGATTCTTATAATGGGGATGATGGAAGTGGTGGCTTTGGTGGCGCTGGTACTGGCGGAGGGGGTGGCTCAGCTGGTAGTAGTGGTTCCATGGGTTTTGGGGGGGGTGCAAGTGCCGGTTCTCAAGGCGGTGCTGGGATGCCCACAGGGGCATCTGACCCAAGTGATGGGATTGTGGTTCAATTGCCACAACAATCCGGAGGTCAGTGGCAGATGGTTTCAACAAAGCTCAGTACAGTAACGAAGTATGACATCTACACGCGTCTTTCAAGTTATTATGGGGACCTTTCCAAGACAACAAATCTTCAAACGCAAATGATCAACAATCGGGCGGCTACGGGTAGTGCTATGGCGCCTGGCGGTAGCATGATGCAAGGCGGTATGATGGGCGGTGGCATGATGCAAAACAACATGATGGGCGGTGGCATGGTGCAAGCTGGTATGATGGGCGGTGGTTATGGGGGCTATCCTGGCGGTGGGTATCCTGGTGGCCGTATGATGCCTCAAATGATGACGCCCAACGTACAAGCGACTCAAATGGCTCAAGCTGCTCAGATGAACGCTGCGCAATTACAGCAACGGGTTCAGATGCTTATGCAACAGCTTTATATGGTTCAAATGCAAAATCAGCAATTGCAAGCGCAAGGCCAAGCGGATGGAACTGGAAATGACGGCGACGATATGGACAGCTCTCAAAATAGTAATTTAGGGGGCGCTGGTCAGACCCAGTCTTGTCAACAGGCTGAAGCTAAACTTAAAGAAATTGCAACCCTCTTAGGGGTTGAAGAAGAGAGCGATCTTGCAACAATTATTGAAGAAAGAATCAATAAAGCGTCCCAAGAAAAAGGAACAGAAGAAAAAGAAGGAAGCAATTGGGAAGAGCAATATAATACACTCGCGGATATGATTCCAAAAGAAGAAGGAGAAACAGCAGAACAAGCCCTAGAGCGTATTTTGGAAGGAAGTCAAAAAGTTGGGACCCAACGTCTTCGATCCTCATCAAGAGTGGGCAGTGGAGACGTTCAATATGGAGAAACATCAGGGGATGACGATGATGCCACAGACGTTGCCATTAACGATCAACCAATGGAAGAAGATGAGATTTTGGGAGAGGATAATTTAGGGGATGATCTTAGAACAAACACTGAAGAGGTTGAAGAAGAACGTACCTTAGACGAAGAAGAGCTTGAAGTAAAAGAAATTGCAACACATGTTTTTGATCCAAAAACTGCCCCGCGGTCTTTGTCAGCTGCTCAAAAGGCACA
>VGCX01000012.1 GCA_016869935.1 Alphaproteobacteria bacterium | reverse complement strand
GACTGTTAATATCACCGCGCGCCCGTCTTTTTGAAGAATTTTCTCCAAAAGCTTTGGGAGCGTTTTTTCTAGAGATGTTCGGGTCAAGTGATAAAAACTGATCTGCACCTATATGCTCTTTTCGTAGTATTTAGCAACAAACTGATCTAAAAGCCGAACCCCAAAGCCAGAAGGATTTTTTCCTGACAAAGGATGAGTTTCTGTGCTCCAGGCAACCCCTGCTATGTCCATATGAATCCATGGAATATCATTGGTAAATCGTTTCAAAAAGTGGGCGGCTGTAATGCTTCCGGCGCCATTTGCCCCAGTATTTTTCACATCCGCGACCGTTGAATCGATATCTTTATCATACCGATCATCAAGTGGCATTTGCCACACATGTTCCCCAACACATTCACCCGTTTGCTTTAATTGATCGATCGCCTTTTGATCCGTTCCCATAGCGGCTGCATACTTTGTCCCAAGGGCAATAACGACAGCACTTGTGAGCGTTGCAAGATCAATCATTAATTGGGGATGGAAGCGATCTTGTGTATACCAAAGGGCATCTGCCAACACCAACCGTCCCTCAGCATCCGTATTTAAAATTTCTACTGTTTTTCCAGACAAGGAAGTAACCACATCGCCTGGGCGAATGGCTTTCCCATCGGGCATATTTTCAACAAGCCCAACAACCCCAATGACATTGGCTTTGGCTTTACGTCCAGCCAGAGACCGCATGAGTCCAGCCACCACTGCGGCCCCCCCCATATCCATTTTCATTTCATCCATCTTGGCAGCAGGTTTTATGGAAATCCCCCCTGTGTCAAAGGTAACCCCTTTTCCAACAACGGCAAGCGGAGCCTCTTCAGGATTCCCGCCATTCCAATGCATGACAACCAAGTAAGATGGATTTTCGCTCCCCTGCCCTACGGCCAAAAGTGTATTCATCCCAAGTTTTTTCATCTCTGCTTCTTCCAGGACTTCAATCTTGACGCCCAGATCCTTAAGAGACATTAATTCATGAACAAAAGCGCTGGGTGTTAGAATATTTGGAGGTTCTACCATAAGATTTCTTGCCCAAAACACTCCAGCAATTTGATGCGAAAGTTTTGAAAAACATTCATCTGCTTTCTCTGGTAAATCCAGAATCACCTTTAAAGAGTCTATTCGACGATGATCTTCTGGTTTTTGATTAGTCTTATATTTATTAAAGCGGTAGGAACGCAACAAAACACCTGCTGCAAGATGTGCCCCAATCTCGTGATTTTTAAGAGTTGGAACGGTGATCCCCTCAAGAAGAAACGTTGCCGTTGTACAGGGCATCTTCAAAAGTTCCACTGCAAGACTCGCGCCACTTTCTGTAACAATTTGGGCGGAGCAATTATCTATTTCCCCAAGCCCCAAAAGAACGACCCGATTAACTGACATATGCGCTGGCGCAATCAAGGATAATACTTGGCCTTTTTTGCCTGAGAAGTCGCTTGATTTAATGGCACGCTCAATTCCCCCTTGCATCATCGTATCAAGGTTTTTAACGGCAGGGGTATAGGTATTTCCTTCAAAAAGAAGGGCAACAACACTACTACACTCAGGTATTTCAGTGGATTTACTAGGGGACTCAAACGTTACTTGCATCAAAAACTCCGCTTTATTCTTTAGAACACCTTACAAAATTTCTAGGGTATTGAGAAGCTTTTTTATAAAAGGGGGCAAGTTTAAAAGCGAGGGACAAAATCTACACATAGATCTCTTAAAGTCATTTCAATCTCCTCTTAAGTGCCTTCTAAGGACATTAACCAGATTTTTTTTGTAGATTTTTTTCTGCTTCTCTTAACTCGTAAGAAACTTGCAAATTCATCCAGAATTTTGATGTTGTTTTAAAATACCTTGCTAGCCTTAAGGCTGTATCAGCTGTTATCCCGCGTCTTTCAAGGACAATATCATTAATTCTAGGAGCAGGTACTTCCAAAAAACTAGCTAACTTTCTGGAGCTGAGCTCTAGAGGTTTCATAAATTCTTCTCGTAAAATTTCTCCAGGGTGAATATTCCAACTCATTTCAAAACTCCTTGATTAATGATAATCTACTATCTCCACGTCTTTTGCTTGCAGATTTTCCCATCTAAAACACACCCGCCATTGGTCATTAACACGTACACTATATTGTCCTAAACGATCACGTTTTAACGCTTCAAGCCTATTACTTAGTGGCACTTCCAAATCTCTTAGCACTTCAGCATTATCAATTTGCCAAAGTTTACGTAGGGCTGCTCTCTGTATAGAGGGTGGTAGTTTTTTATTCTTTCCACGCAGCCATAACTCTTCAGCATGACGACATCTAAAGTTTACTATCATTGTCTATCTTTATCAGTTACAGGTAGTAATATACTATGTATCGTTATACATTACAAGAAAAACCTAACAGGCATCACGAGAGTTCCATTTGAAGGCCTTCACTGTTGAACAGCCTCTTAATTTCCCCGCACGCAGTGCACAATCGTCACAGGTTTTTTGCCATGTTCTTGAAACACAAGTCTACGCACCGCTTTTTGAACGGCATCTTGAAGAGCGCCATCATCTTCAATTGATGATTTTGGCACCGAATGGAAGGCCTCCTCTATGGCTAAATAGAGGGCATCTACTAGAGTACTGTGGGCCACAAATCCCTTAAGCGTCATCAAAGTGTCCTTAAGCTGATTTTTCTTATCAAGAACGAGTGTAACACAAACCATCCCATTGATTTCTAAAAAGTGTCTGTCTTTTAAAACAGCATGGTCAAAGGTCACAAGCGCGTTTCCATCTAATGCCAACCGCCCTGCAGGCATCTGATCAATAATCCCGGCATCTCCTTCAAAGAGCTCGATGAGCGTTCCGTTTTCCGGCACAACAACTTCTGGAATACCATGACGTTTTCCAAGGCGCGCCTGTTCTACCATGTGCTGAAGTTCCCCGTGGACAGGGACTAAAATCTTAGGACGGATCCAATCGTACATTTGTTCAAGCTCGGAACGTGCAGGGTGCCCCGACACATGAAGATCCAAATCGTGTCGTGTAATTACGTGGACACCCTGGCGAATAAGCTTATTTTTAATAGCGTTGATAGATCTTTCATTCCCTGGAATCACCCGAGAAGAAAACAAAACAATATCCCCTTCTTGGATCTTCACATTTTTCATTGTACCGCCTGCAATCCGATTAAGGGCCGCTCGAGGTTCTCCCTGGCTTCCAGAACATAAATAAAGAACCTTGTGGGCAGGCATAGATGCTGCAGCATCCACATCTATAAATTGACCAACTTCTTTGAGATAGCCGTTCGCACGGGCGACTTCGACCATTCGATCAAAAGATCTTCCAAGCAACACAACACGACGCCCTGCTTCCTGAGCTGCAAGAGCAACCGTTTCAAGCCGCGCTAAGTTAGAAGCAAAGCAGGTAACGAAAACACGTTCCTTCTTATAGGTTTTAATAATGCTTTTAAGATTATCCCTTACATCTCCCTCTGATCCTGACTCTCCCTCATAAAAGACGTTCGTTGAGTCACAAATCATGGCAAGAACCCCTTCATCCCCCAATGCCTTTAGTTTATCAGCATCAACCGGATCGCCAATCATAGGGGCAGGATCAATTTTCCAATCCCCCGTGTGGAAGACTGTCCCTGCAGGGGTGCGAATCACTACGCCATTTGGTTCAGGAATCGAATGAGTCAGCGTTACCAGCTCAATATCAAAACCGCCTATTTTTTGATGACCTTTAAGGGACAATTCATGGATGTTATTCCCATAATCAATACGGCGTTCATGAAACTTCCGTCTGACCATTTCCGCCGTAAAAGGCGTTGCATAAATAGGACAACGGAGCTGTTCCCAAAGATAAGGAACGGCACCAATATGATCTTCGTGGGCATGGGTTAACAAAAGCCCTGCAAGTTGTTTTCTCCGCTCCACGATAAACTGGGGATTTGGCATCATCACATCAACCCCTAGGCGATCATAAAACGCGACCCCCAGGTCTACCATAAGCCATTCGTTATTGTATCCATAAAGGTTAAGGTTCATGCCGATTTCTCCTGCTCCACCAAGAGGGAGAAAATAAAGTTTGTTTTTATCTAATTTAACTGTCATCTAGTATTGTATCTCTTTCATAAAACTTCTGCTGTGCTAAAAGACTGAATGCCGCCTGACGGATGCTGAATCCTTAAAAAACCCTGATCATCTATGCCTTTAAAGATTCCCTCTAAAGGTCCTTTTATAGTCATAATCCTAATCGTCTCTTCTTGATAAAGAGCGTTTTGATTCCATTCTTTCACAATTTGCAAAAACTCCCCTTTTAACCATAAATTTTTATATCTGTCAAATAAGGGGGTTAAAACTGCCAAAACATCCAGTGGCCTCAAGACTTTTCCACAAGTTTCCTTTAAAGAGGTGGCCTTATACCTTCCCTCTAGTAAAGGAGCAGCCGCTAAATTAACGCCCATCCCCATCACAACACCCCGTTTGCCATTAACTTCGTGGGTCTCTGTAAGAATTCCTGCAACTTTTTTCCCCGCTATCATAATATCATTAGGCCACTTATATTGAATGACAAGCTGGGGACACACCGTTCGAAGGGCCGCCCCTAAAGCAACGCCTCCGACGATCGAAAGCTGTCCCAATCCGTGCATTACTGGGGGAATAAGGGAAACAAAGGATACAAAAAGATTCCCCTCTAAAGACTGCCAGGACCGCCGATGATAGCCTCTACCCTGTGTTTGGGTGTCAGCTAAAATAACGACCCTATGGTCATTTTTTTTGTGGGTTTTAAGCCATAAAAGGCCTTCATCCATAGTACTTTCACAGGTTATTAGATGAATAAAATCATACCCGTCGGGAAGAGTATGTAAAAAATTTCTCATCTAAAATAACCTACCCAAATAATAAAAAGCTTTTTCTTGAAAAATAAAGGCTCCTGTTAACAAAAGAGATAAAATCATCAAAAATGGAAAAGCATAGTTTTGACAATGTAAAAGGTTGTTTGGATGCTTTTCGAAAAAAATAGCCCTTAACAATCGCAGATAATAGAAAAAAGAAAGCAGTGCCCCAAAAAGGGCTAAGAAAACTTGCGGATAGAAGTCATGCCGCAGGGCCGCAACCATTAAATGCATCTTGGTCCAAAATCCTGCAAAAGGAGGAAGTCCTGCAGAAGAAAGGATCATAACCATCAGCAAGAGGGCTAAGGATGGCTTTTTAATCCAAAGCCCCTTAAGATCATCGATTGTTTCGATTTCCTGATCTGCTTTTTTCATAGAAATTAGGCCAAGAAAAAATCCTGTAAAGCTAAGGCCATAGACAACTACATGGGCAATCGAGGCAGAAAATCCATGACGCGTCCCGACAGAAATCCCCATTAAAATAAAACCCATATGAGCAACAGACCCATAAGCCATAAGGCGCCGGAGATGATTTTGTCGCAAGGCAAGAAGCGCGCCAATCACAATTGAAAAGGCCCCAATCCAAGACAAAAGATAAGAAAGAGAAAGAACGCCCGCAAAAGGCCCTATCCATAGTCGTATAAGCAAGAATAAAGCTGTTATCTTCGGGACAAGGGCAATAAATGGGAGCTGAACAGAACAACTTCCTTCATAAACATCAGGTGTCCACATGTGAAAAGGCACGAGAGAAAGTTTAAAGAGGAGACCTGTAGTTATAAACAAAACCCCTAATTTTAACCAAATCAACGTTTCTAGAGATCCCCCACCAAAATCAATGATTTCCATCAATTCTCGAAAGTTTGTTGTTCCCCCATATCCATAAACGAGAGCAATTCCATAAAGCAAAAGAAGCGATCCTAAAGTGCCCAAAACGAAATACTTAAAGGCAGCCTCTAAACTCTTTAAGTTTGTTCTCCGAAAGGCAAGTATTCCATAAAGGGGGAGCATTTGTAGTTCAAGACTCAGGTAAGCGGAAAGAAAGTCCGTGCTTGATAAAAGACAAAACCCACCCAAAAGAGAAAAAAGAAATAACACAGGGTACTCAAATGAAGAAAAGCCATTGCGCACCAAGGGGTCTTCTATCACTCTGAACCGGAATCCCATCCATAAAAAGCCGAGTAAAGTAATTAAAAATTTCCCAAAAAGCGCGAAAGAGTCAATCCGCATCAACCCATAAAAATAGTGCCCATAAAACCGTGATGAATGGCCCATAAAGTAAAGGTAGGACATAAAAAAAACAAACACAGAAAACCGAACACCAATAGTACTATTTATTTTTGTTCTGGGCAGTTCTACGGTGCCCCCATTTCTTTCTCTGAACACCCCCCATATCAAAAGCCCTGCCGCAAAAATCAGGAGGACAATTTCAGGCAAAAAAGCAAAAAGGGTTAAAATCATGATAGATCACCACTATGTGGATACAGGATTTCTCCAATATATTCTAGAGACGCTTCAATTGGAGTCATTACGAAAGAGGGATAAATTCCCAAAACAAGGATGACGCCAAGCATCAAAAGGAGAAGACAATAATTAATGTCCTTCCAAAGGAACTCTTCTTCTATAACCTGAGTTTTTGGTTTTCCAAACAAAATCCGGGACATAAGCCATGCCATATAACAGGTACTGAGGAAAAGCCCTCCCGCCGCAACACAGGCCCACCCTTTATGATGTTCACCAAGAGCCAAGATTACTAGAAACTCCCCCACAAACCCTGACGTAAGAGGAACACCAATAGAGGCAAATCCAAACCCTAAAAATAACCATGACCACAAAGGCCTTAAGGTCCAAAGCCCCTGATAATCTTGGATATGATAGGTCTCGTGGTGCCGGTATAAGGTTCCCACCGCCAGAAATAATCCTGCAG
Source organism: Alphaproteobacteria bacterium (assembly GCA_016869935.1). GTDB lineage: Bacteria > Pseudomonadota > Alphaproteobacteria > UBA7879 > VGCX01 > VGCX01. The sequence goes on along the minus strand of VGCX01000012.1, from coordinate 13,933 downwards.
AGATTAGGCCATGACTAATCATATGAAAGACGGCACCGCCTAATCCATAAATTGTCTTCGTAAAAATTCCAAAAGTTACTAACGCCATATGAGAAACAGAGGCATAGGCAATAAGACGCTTCATGTCTTTTTGGGCAAACGCAACAAGAGCTAGCCACACCATGCCGACCCCGCTTAATGCCATCACGTAAGGCGTATAAAGAGAAGATGCATTTGGAAAAAGAGGCAAGAGATATCTTAAAAAGGCATAACCAGCAAGCTTTAGAACAACCCCTGCTAAAATCATTGATACAGCTGTTGGGGCTTCCCCATGGGCTTTTGGAAGCCAGGTATGAAAAGGCCATAAAGGCATTTTAATGGCAAACGCTAAAAAGAAAAGCCACCAAAGGATATTTTCAAGTGAAGGGAGCAATGGCTTTTTAAGAAGGAGATCCAAATCGAATGCGCCCTGCCAATGAAACAGCAAAAGAATCCCGCTCAACAAAAGAAGAGACCCTGCTACCGTGTAGAGAAAAAACTGAAAAACGGCCTGAATTCTTTCTTGCCCGCCCCAAAGGCCAATTAAAAAGAAAAGAGGAATCAATGCCCCTTCAAAAAAGATATAAAATAAAAAAAGATTAAGGGAAGAAAACGCCCCCATCAAAAAGCTTTCTAGAACCAGGAAACAAGCCATATAGAACCGACTGTGAGGAACGGGATTTCTCCAGGTCACCAAAAGACATATTGGTGTCAAAAAAGCCGTTAAAACAAGAAAAGGGAAAGAAATTCCATCAACCCCCACTTTATAGGTGATATTGAGGGACGATAAAATAGAATAGCTCTCTAAGAATTGAACCGCTCGGTCTTGTTCAAAAAAAGCAACCATAAACACCGTTAAAATAAGCGTCGCAAGAGAGCACCAAAGGGCTACTTTCTTGGCGTTATTATTTTCTTCTTCTGTTCCCAAAAACGCCAAAAAAAGCGCCCCCACAAGAGGCAAAAGAAGGATAAGCGATACTAAAGGGAAATCTTGCATTAGTGTACCTTCCAAATTCCGTAAGCTAAAATCAATACAAGGCCCAAAAGCATCCAGCTCACATAGTGATAAAGATATCCTGTCTGAACTTTTTTAATCCAAGCGTGAAGAAATGCTGCTCCACGACTAAGGCCTAAAGGACCCCAACTATCAAGCAACGTATCTATTTTTAGGGCTTCAATAGTCCTTTTTCGAAATTCCCTTACACAAACCCCTGAATAAAAGAAATCCCCAGACCCATATTGAACAAAAGCATGATAAAGAGAAGGTATCTTGCTTTTGATATCTTCAAAAACTTTAGAAGACGGTCGATACACCCATCCCCCAAGACCCATCCCTAAAAGACCGACAGCAACCGTTAATAAAGAAAAAGAGGTGAGCATAGATAAAGGGTCCGGCAAAAAGAGCAAGTGATACCCTAAAATTGTTTTTCCAAGATACCCTATAAGAACACTCATGATCATTAAAAACACCAAAGGCCCCTGCCAAATATATCCAAGTTTTTCTATGGTTTTTCTTGAGGATTCCCCATGAAAGACTCTTAAGAAAAAGCGTAGGCTATAAAGGCCCGTCAAAAATGTTGCAACCCCTAACAACCCCAATGCGGTGAGAGAGACCGTACTTTGATGATGCCACAGAAACTCAAAAATAAATTCTTTCGAAAAAAAGCCTGCAAAAAAAGGCATTCCTGTTAGGGATAAAACGCCAACAAGCATGCTAGCGTAAGGAACAAGAGGCCAACGCCCAGAAAATCCCATCCGTGTGATATCTTTTTCGCCTTTCATCATAAAAATCAAAGCCCCTGCCCCTAAAAAAAGAAGCGACTTGAAAAAAGCATGAGTCATCAGGTGAAAAAGGGTCGCGCTATGGGTTTTCAACCCAACCGCTGTCATCATATAGCCTAATTGACTACAGGTTGAATAGGCAATAATTCGTTTTAAATCACGGTTAAGAAGGGCCATAACTCCCCCAAAAACAGCGGTTCCTGCCCCTAAAAGAACGGTTATATCCAAAACGTAAGGAACCGTTTCTAAAAAGTCGTTAAATCGTAAAAGCAAAAAAATACCAGCTGTCACAAGCGTTGCCGCATGAATCAAGGCTGATACAGGTGTTGGCCCTTCCATTGCATCTTGAAGCCACGTATGAAATCCTATTTGGGCTGATTTAACAACAGCCGCCCCCAAAAGACAAAGAGCAACACATAAAGAAAGGGTTTTTTCCCCTTCAAGGGGATGCGCAATAGCCGCTTTCAAAGTGTCAAAAGAAAAAGTCCCATAAAGCCAAAAAATTCCAACAAAGGCCAATAGAAGCAGGACATCACCCCAACGATTCATCAACAACGCCTTAAGAGACGCGCGCCTAGGCCCATCTTTTTCCGACCAAAACCCAATCAAAAGATAGGAACATAACCCAATGCCTTCCCACCCAACAAAAAGCTGCACTGTCGTTCCCGCCATAACCAAAAAAAGCATCATGAACGTAAAAAGGCTTAGTAAATTCATAAACCGAGCTTTTTTCGGATCATTTGCCATATACCCTAAAGAATAGATATGGACAGGCAGCGAAACCAAAAGAATAACAAAAATCATACTCAGGCTTGTTGTATCCAAATAAAGAGACCAAGCAATGTGAAACTGCCCTAAGGCTATCCAATCAAAAAGGGGGAAAGTTTTTGTAAAAGGACGGTCTAAAAATTCTAAAAACATAGGACCAGAGGCAAGCACTGAAAGAATCATCCCCGCGACAGGAATAAGCACCCGAAGATTTTGAGGGACGGCTTTTGTCAATAGTACCCCGACAAGGGCCCCAATTAAGGGAAAGAACAGGGTTAAATAGACGGATATCATCTCTACTATTCCTTCAATTCTGTCATATCTTTAAGGCCCATTTTTTGCGATGTCCGGAAAAAAGCCACCAAAAGGGCAAGACCTATGGCTGCCTCAGCCGCTGCAACCGCCAGGATAAAAAGACTAATAATTTGCCCGTGAACATGCGAATGATAGCGTGCAAAAGCAATGAATAGAATGTGAACGCCTAAAAACATGATTTCTAGGGCAATTAATGATCTAACCGCGTGACGACGGGTTAAGGCTAGCCCCCCAAAGCCTATAGTAAATAGCATAAGGCCTAAAATCAGAAAGTGTGTAATACCAACGGTCAAAATGAAATCCCTTTCCTTGATAGAACGTCATGAAGCGTTAAACGATCTTTTGCCTGCACGCCCACTTGGTTTTTAATCTTTTGCTTACGTACCCGATTATCTTCATACCAAAGCAATACAATAGATACAATCATAGCCACCAAAAGAATAACACCCAGCAATTGAAGCGGTAAAAAGTAATGCGTATAAAGAACACGTCCAATAAGATGGGTATTTCCAGCGCCTGTTCCTGACTCCGATAGAAAGCCCGCCCTAAATCCTTGGAGATACCCTTCGATAAAAAAGATCATTTCGGAAAGAAGAATTAACCCACCATAAAAAACAGGTTTTTTGTAAAATGATACCTGTCTTTCTTTATTATCCTGAATGCGAAAGGTCATTAAGATAAACAAAAACAAAAGGGCAACAGCGCCCACATACACAATGATCATAACAAAAGCCAAGAATTCCGCATTGAGTAAAATGAAAAGCCCCGCTGCATTAAAGAATGCACCAATGAGGCATAAAATCCCATGAACAACGTTCTGCATTAAAAGAGCGCCCATAGCACAACAAAGCGTAACAAAAGACATCCCATAAAAGAGGGCATCCCCCCACGTAAATTCCATCGCCTTACCCTTGATCCTTTTGTTTTAGTTTTTGTTGGATCGCCTGCTCCCATTGATCCCCATTTTCTAAAAGTTTTTCCTTTGTGTACCAAAGCTCTTGTCTTGTTTCTTTGGCAAATTCGTAATTAGGACCTTCAACAATTGCATCAACAGGGCAAGCTTCCTCACAAAGGCCACAGTAGATACACTTAGTCATATCAATATCATAGCGCGTTGCGCGTCTGGTTCCATCCGCCCTTTCTTCTGATTCAATAATAATGGCTTGAGCGGGACACACGACTTCACACAACTTACAGGCAATGCACCGCTCCTCTCCGTTTGGATAGCGACGAAGGGCATGTTCCCCTCGAAATCGTGCGCTCAGCTTCCCTTTTTCATAAGGGTAATTAAGTGTAACTTTCGATTTCCACAGATAAGAGCATGTTTTCAAAAGGCCAAAAAAACCGTCCAAAAGAAAAAATCCTTTTTCCTTTTGTGGTTCTTGGTTTTTAAATTTTGTAAAAAAGGATACTATTCCCATTTGTTTTCTAAATCATTGTTTTCGGGAGTTGCCCAGTCATCAGCAAAAGTCCTGCTGTTAGAATAACCCATCCAAGGGAAAATGGAAGCAAAACCTTCCAACCGATGGTCATTAGTTGATCATAACGAAACCGGGGAAAAGTTGCGCGAACCATCACGAACAAAAACAAAATTAAACTCATCTTTAAAAAGAACCAAAAAGGCGCCGGCACCCAGTCAAGAGCGTCGATTGGGGGTAACCAACCCCCTAAAAACAAGATCGTTGTCAAGGCGCTCATAAGCATCATGTTAGCATATTCTGCCAAGAAAAAAAGGGCAAAAGGCATAGAAGAGTATTCAACGTGGTATCCTGCAACCAGTTCTGCCTCCGCCTCTGGTAAATCAAAAGGTGCGCGATTGGTTTCTGCAAAAATTCCAATCAAGAAAACAATAAACATGGGAAACAGAGGAATAACAAACCAAAGATCTTTTTGGGCCTCAACAATTTTTGTTAGGTTTAAAGTACCCGTCCACAACAAAACAGAAACAATCACCAAACTAAGGGATACCTCGTAAGAAATCATTTGAGCAGCTGACCGCAAGGCCCCCAAAATCCCATAGGTTGATTGACTCGCCCACCCAGCCATTAAAAGCCCATAAACCGCTAACGAGGAAAGGGCAAGGATGGCCAAAATGCCAACAGAAATATCAGAAAAAACAAGACGTTGACCAATGGGAATCACGGCCCAGGCCATAAAACTTAAAACGAACGTCAAAATGGGCGCCAACAAAAAAAGCCCTTTTTTTGCCTGCGTTGGAAAAATAGTTTCCTTATGGAGCAGTTTTATGGCATCGGCAAAAGGCTGCAAAAGACCAAATAAACCCACAACATTGGGCCCCCGTCTTAGATGAACCGCCGCAATGATTTTCCGTTCTACATAGGTTAAGTAGGCCACACAAACAATAAGCAAAACAAGCGCAAGCGCTATACGCCCGCTTAAAAGTAGAAAATTTTGCCATTCGCACGGAATGAGAGTACTTAAAAGTTCCATGCTTTTAAGCTACTCCAAAAATCCTTTGGGCGCAACGGTTTGAAAAACTCCACATAGTATTTATTGACGACCCTTGAAGGGAAGTAAAAAACCATCTAGAGTAAAATAAAAAGTGTGATTTCATGATTCAAAAATATAAACTTATTCAAGGCGAAAAAAGTCCAAGTAAACTGGTTTATGGCCTTGCTGTTCTGGCCTTTCTTGGTGTTACGTACGGTATTTACCACTGGGTTAGTGCCCCCCGTATTGGAAAAGTCCAGGAATCTTCCTTAAGCAAAAGCTACAAAGAAGCCTACAAAGCCTCTTTGACCCTTAGAGATGGATCAACTATTACAATCGTTCCGATTACACAAAGCAAAAAAGATTTTAATGATTTATATACAGTGTATACGGAACCTACGTGTGCTGCGATGATGACCAGTGGAAAACCCTGGTCTGAGCAATCCACAAGAGCAAATCAAACCTTATATGCGTTCTCTTGGGAATTGTTTCATGACCTTCAGCGAACTGGGAGCCCTGAAAAAAAGCCTCTAACGCTAGGGTTTTTAATTTTTGATGACAAGGGGATTTTGCTGGGTGACGTTGGCCTTCAAACAGAAAAAGGGGACCGCGCCGATGAAGTGTTCTTTAATGTCCTGCCTGATGCCCGCCGCAAAGGGATTGGCTATGAAACCGGTAAGCATCTGATTCAATTTTATGAAAAACATTTTGGCAAAAAACCTGTGGGCGCTAATATTTTGGGAACCAACAAACCGTCCCAAAACTTAATGAAAAAGTTAGGGTTCAAAAAGCTTTTCAACAAAGACGGAAGCGTCAAAACGTCAATGTCTGGCGGACGCGAATATGAACTGTGGGAAAGAGCCCCAGGGGATTTTTAAGACAATTATGAACTTTTTTCCCTTGAATCTTGACGCAAAGTCCTATATGTAAGATATACCAGTATCAAATAGGATTCTTAAATGAGAAAAGATATTCATCCAAATTATCATGAGATTAATGTTGTCATGACTGATGGCAGCCAATATAAAACGCGCTCTACGTGGGGCAAAGAGGGAGACACTCTTAAGCTAGAAGTTGACCCCCACACGCACCCTGCTTGGACTGGGGTTCACCGCCTTGTAAACACAGGCGGACAATTGAGCAAGTTCCAAAACAGGTTCAAGGGCTTTAAGATCGAAGCCTAAGGTCTTCGACCTTTTTAGCATAGCTTCATGCGTTCTTTTCAAGTGATTCCCGGCCGTAACAACCGTAACTTATGGCTTGTTGGCTGGGTTTCTTTTTTGTGGTCTGTATCCTCCTTAATGGTGTTTTCCCTCTACCCGGCCTTCCTAAAAGATGATTTAAACATGACGGGAATGGATATTGGATGGATGGAAGGAATTGCTATTTTTCTTTCCTTTTCCATGCGCCTTATCTCCGGCATTTGGAGCGATCACATTCATTCCAGAAAACCCTTTATTATGGCTGGATCCATCCTTGCATCCCTCATAAAACCAGCATTTGCCTGTGTGGGGAGTGTTTTCATGGCGTCTTCCATCCGCGTAATTGATCGGATCGGAAAAGGGATAAGGGCCGCACCAATCGATGCTTTAACCTCTGACCTTTCCCCTCAAAACCAAAAAGGGGCTGCCTTTGGCCTGAAGCAAAGTTTTGTGACCTTGGGAGATATTGTAGGCGCCCTTCTGGCATCTTTTTGCATGTGGGCATCCAACAACAATTATCGCTTTACCTTTTTAATGGCGATCATTCCTGCGCTCCTTAGCATCATTCTTGTTCTTAAAATTCAACAACCACCCTTTAAAAGCAAAAGACTTGCTTCGAAAAAAGCATGGAATTTATCAACCATTAAAGAACTCCCCAAAGGGTACTGGCAAACCCTTTTCTTTTGTTTCATTCTTTTTACAGCGTATTTTAGCGAGTTTTTTGTCAGTCTTTCTTTAAGAGATATCGGCATAAGTCTTGTGATTTTGCCCCTATTCATGGGAATGATTAACCTAATCCAAGCGTTATTTTCATTCTCGCTTGGAAAATTATCCGACCGTTATGGTCATTATCGTATGCTGATGATTGGCATCATTATGCTGCTGATAGCAAATTTATTGTTTTCTTTAACAAGCCACCCTCTTACTTTATTTTTAGGCGTTATATGTATTGGTATCCATTTTGGCATCACCCGGGGGGCTATTCGCGCCCGCATTTCTCAATATATCCCTTCCCATCTTAAGGGAACGGCTTATGCTATTTTTTCATTTTTCACAGGCTTTTCTGTGTTTGCGGCTAACTTTATTGCAGGCAAAATGTCCGAATTTCACGGACCCTCGGGCCCCTTTTTATCAGGCAGCATCCTTGCGGGCATTGCCTTTTTCTTTTTGTTACAGACAACGAATCACTTTGCTCGTCGGAAAAAGACTAGTACCGATTAAGATTAAGCGCCGCAAAACAACTAAGAATCCGCTGTTTTAATTCGGTCTTAAGAAGGGATCCATCCTTTAATATCTTTAGAGCCTCTTCCTGCGCCTGCAGCCACAATTCCAGAGAAAGCCTATCCCACGGCAAAGGATGCTGTTCTTCTTTTGTCCCCGATAAAGCCCTGAAATCCTTTAGGGCAAGGCGTCGGGTAATGGTTTCAAGATACCAAGTCATCAAATAATAAAACAAAGATTCTTTGGTTTCTTCCTCTTTTGCAACCCCTTCAGATAGCTGAAAGCTTTTTGGATAAGGCGGCTTACGATACGCTAAAATTTCTAATACAGCTTCAATTATTTGATCTAAAAGAGCCAACCCCTGATGATGAAGTAACAACTCAAACACACCAAGCCGCCCCTCTGAGACCCTTTGAGCCGTTTCCGCTTCCTGTTTTGTTAAAGACACAGGGTTTTCCTTTAAGAAAAAGGTCATGTCCGCCGCCGACAAAGGGCGCATTTTGATTTCATGACAACGGGATCGAAGCGTTGGGGCCAAAAGCCCTACCCCGTGATGAATAAGGAAAAATATGGTTTTGGCGGTCGGTTCCTCAAGGGTTTTTAAAAACGCATTTTGCGCCTTTTCATTCATATCATCAACCGCATCAATAATAACGATCTTCCACCCCCCATAAGCTGATGTTTGTTGTAGCTTTTGCGTTACATACCGAATCGCATCAACGGTGATAAAAGACTTGGACTGGGATAAGGTATCTTCGCCCTTTTGAACAAAGAAAAAATCTGGGTGGGATCCGCTCTGGGTTTGATGAAAAATCACATCCGCCTCTTCCTTCGGAAGGGTTATTGGGCACGGATCCTTTGGATTTCTCAGCAAAAACCGGGCAAGAGCTTGGGCTGCATAAGATTTCCCAATTCCCTGAGGGCCTGACAAAAGCCAGGCATGATGCAGGGCGTGTTTGTTTAAACTCCCCAAAAATTGGTGGAACAGATTCTGATGGCCATACACTGGCTTTGGAGATTCTTGAATATCAGTCATCCCCCAAGACTATACGGGACGGATTAAAGTTGCAACTTTATCTGAAATTTTGTGGAAGGTTAGAGAGAAGAGGGGGGAAGCACCAATATTGGTCATCCCCGCAGCCGCGGGGACCCAGTAGACCCCGGATTTAATCCGGGGGCAAGAGCATTAAAACACACGAGGTTTTTGATATTAATTAATTTTGTGATGATTAATGAGGAGTAGTCCCTCGCATGCGCGAGGGCTACTGGGTCCCTGCGTTCGCAGGGATGACAATTGTGGGGCGGCTGCGGGGATGACAAGTTTTTTTAGCTTCTCTGCGTACTCTATTACCTTGCAGTACTTCCAAGATGCGTTCTGTCTTTTCCAACCTGATTGCTTGCTTCAAAAGCATCACGGAAATTTCCTCTTTGACCTGTTAGATGGCTAATGGCTTGATACCCATCTCGGGTCTTTCCAAGCAAGTGATCGAAGGCAACTTTTGTAACAATCACGTCATTTCCAAGAGCGCCCCAAAATGCTGCATGTGGATCAGCCCCGTCAATTGGATGCCACAGCATCCGGGTAGCGTTGATGGCGTGGTGTCCTGCTTCCAACCGGGCAATTAGGACGTTACGGAAGTCTGCGCTATCCACAAAAGCCTGGGCAATTGTTTGACGATTGGGGACATCCACCACAAGATTATTAATACGTTCATCCAATGTCCCCATTCCAAGGCGCGTTAATAGTGTATCTCGATGACCCGTCAACAACCCATCAAGCATAGCGTCTCTGAAAGGTTCATTGGTTCCAAGAAGCGCTGTAAAATCAGCTATGTGTGTTGGGATTAGGGCTGCAATAACATCAAGGTGATGTGACTCAACAACTTTTGCAATCATATCATTCGGGTGATTGGTTGAAAGATGATCGACCAAGGCTGGTCGTGTAGTATCCTCGTGCAGTTTTGTAATCATTTCACCAGAATGACTTGTATGCAGGGCGGCTAGTACTTCGGCTCGCACAGCAGGGTTTCTAAGCAGCGCGTCAATAAGTGCGGTTCTAAAACCTGCATTTGCAGGAGCATTAATCGCCGCTAAAACTTCCCCTCTGTGCGTTGCGTCTTCTAAAAGAACTTTGATGTAAGAGGCACGGAGGGTGTCTTCCTCTAAAAAAGCCTTAAGGTTTGCTTCGCGGATTTCTCCGCGAGCTTTATTCATTTCTGAAGCTCTATTAGCTGCACTAATGGGGTTTTTTAAATCTGCTGCCTCTCTAAGGGTACGCAATCGTTCCAAAAGACCTGTCACTTGATCTGTCGCCGCGCCCATTGTAGAGGCCCCGACACTAAACTCACGGCTAAGAGCTGTACTACGATGCACGGAACCTCTTCCTGCCCCTCCCACTTCAGAACGAACAGAGCCAGCACCCACTCCAGAACGAGCTGGTGATGTTGTTGCCGAATCAGGAGGAAGGCCATGGTATTCTCTAAAATCGTCGTCCACATGGGTTGCTTCAGCAATTGCTTTGGCTCTTAGCCATGCTTCGAAAAGGGCTATGATTTGCTCTTTAAAATATGCTGCATTTCTGTTTTGAGCTCTTAACTTTTCAAATGCAGGTTGAGTTTCTGTTGACGGGATAGGATTTTCATAAGCGTATTTTAAAAAGGCCGCCCAGCTTCCTTCATCTACCTCACCAACCAATATATCACTTTTTGCTAAAGCTAAACCTCGATCTAATTGAGGATTAGTCGCTGATATAGCCAACGATTGAACAAAAAGAAAGCAAAGAAAAAGTATTCGCATACTGACCACTCCCAAATTAATTATTATCTTTTTCATTATGTCATGAAGCAATCAAGAAATCGATTCTTTTTTCACCAAACCAGTCTTTTTTTAAATATTGTAAAAAAAAGCGCCCCGACTTCCAAGGCGCTTTTTTGGTTTGCGATGATTTATATTTCTTAAGAACAGGAAACTCTAAAGAGCTTTTTTCACTGTTATCATAACAGAATGATATCTTGGTTTAGAACGTACTGAAAACCTACTTGAAGTATTAATTTCAGAAAATTCCTGTTTTAATGGAGCATAAATTTGATATTCATAGTTAAGACCCATTGTCATAAACCCTAAATTCTTTTCTACAGAAAGCCCTGGTGCAAAACCCCATCCATAAGAGCTTTTTCTTTCTTTAAGGACACCCTGTAAATCATCATATTTCACATCAAACTTACTTAACAAAACCCCTAGTTTTAAAGAAAAATCAATGTCATAAAAAGATTTTGTCGCCCCTACATCAAACCCTAGCGTCCCAGTGCGATTGATTTTTACAGAGTCTTTATTAAAGGGGGCAGCCAAATTAACATCTGATTTAAGTTCCGCATTATCCCACAGTCCACGCCCTTGAACGAACCAACTAAACTCATTGCAATGAAACGTATGGCCGACAAAAATTGTTCCCAAAATAGAGGAGCTCGTGAAGCTTTTTTTGTCACGCCCAAAATCAGGAGTAGCGTCAACAGCGTCTACTTTTGTCGACGCATTTGCTTTGGTGTATCCAAGACCTGCACCCACGTACCAATTATTAGCGTGCCCAGTGGATGCGTATCCAAGGCCTGCAACCATTAATCCAAAAGCGATTTTTTTATTCATAAGAGATTACTCCTTAACTATCTATATAATGTCTTTAGTATTTAAAATTTTCCTCTTTTAGCATGGCTTCGGGTGAAAGTCACGTAGATTTTAGCGCAAAAAAAAAGCAGCTTAGCGCTGCTCTTTAGATTAAAACTATTCTTGAGTTATGGTGCACAAGCTAACGCAATAGCATTAAAAGCAACCATAATCATAGAAAATTTATATAATTGATACATTTAGTTCTCCATATATTCCAGAACAAGCATATGAACCAAAAATATCACTCAGACAAGAATAAAAGTGAAATAGACCGTTATTTTTCATAAAAATCCTAAAAATTATTATTTTATGCAGATTTATTATTTTTCTACATCAAAATCGAGAGGAGTGAATGAAAAATCTGGGGTGATGTTAATTTTCCTAAGGGCTATATTGCGGCAGCGAAAAATCCAATTAATGACTTTTTTTTGTGCTTCTTTTTTCAGTGATTCTTTGCGAACAGAAACATAAACCGTAATCTCATCGCCTTTAAATCCCGGGTAAGCTTCCTCTAAATTAAGGCCTGATGATTTAATGAGCTCTTCTGAGGCGGGCATAATACCGCATCCTGCTTGACATAAATAATCAATAAATCGGGCACTATAAACATCACACCTGGACATAATTTCTGATAGCTGAACTTTTGCAATACTGGATCCAAAAGCCATGCGAGAATCTTGCTGAATAATACGCCTTACTAAAAGACGGTGTTTTTTTAGTTCCTCTAACGAACTCGGGTTACCATGTTCGTCAATATATTTGGGGCTTGCCCAAAGCTTTTGTTTAAAATTATGCAGGGGAAAGTATGCATAAAGACTTTCATCTTTTAAGATGGTTGTTAAAAAAACCTCATTTAAAGAGGCTTGTTCTGACTTTAAATCATCATCTTGCTTGAAGCTAAGATTAATTTCAGGGTTTTCTTTCATAAATTCTGCAACGTAAGGCCCCAAAAAATATTCCAAGAGACTGTGTGTCGTCGTAATCATTACACTGTTTTCATCTTGGCTTTCTGATTTCATAATTTCATGAGCAAATTGAACGATACACCGCATATGGGGTTCGATACGTTCAGCAATATTTGTCGGCACATAGCGCCCCAAGCGACGATTCCTAACAAAAAGAGGTTCTTTTGTAATCTTTTGTTCTAGCCGCTTTAACGTGACACTGACGTTTGCTGTCTTTGTTCTAAGGGCTTTTGCAGTTTCTGTTGTGTTGCCCGTATCATAAATAGAACAAAAGAGCTGTGCCTCATAAGTGCTAATGTCCAGAAAATTGTCTTTCTTCATATTTTTTTATTATTTCCTTACACAATACGGCTTCAATAAAAAATTGCAACTGAATTCTTATTGGCCGGTTAATTATATGTTAAAAAAAAATTTAAAAAAAGCTTGCAATATTATTTTTCTTCGCTATAGTCACTTTTGTAAGGTGATTCGAAATAGCCTTACGCAAGACGGTGTTCTTGTACCATCTTGCCTCCCAAATCTCATTAATACGGGGGCACCGTCGTTTTTTCTCTCAAGGAGGGTTGGATCTGCAGGTCCAGCCCTTTTTAATTATCCCCTCTTTTCCAAAAATAACTTGCCGTGTTTAAGCCAGCTGTAGTATACCTTTGGGGTAGAGGAATCGCTCATGGGTGAACACAGTTGTGAACCCGGTCAGGTTCGGAAGAAAGCAGCCGCAGCAATATTCGTTCAGGTCATGCTGTTGATTCCTCGCCACCCTACCCCCGGACTTGATCCGGGGTTCGGGTGGCAAGCCACCTGAAGGCCGTTAGGGCTAGGAGCCTGTCTCCCGAAGCCTTGGCGTAGGGAGATGCCGCCCGAAGCCTTGGCGTAGGGGGGGTGCTAAAGAATTCCTCTTATTATTTCCTTTCAACTTTACTAGATAAGTGTTACGTACCCTTCTAACTATGCTAAGCTTCGTTAGACAGGTCGGGCGTCCGTGGCAAGCCACCTGAAGGCCGTTAGGGCTAGGAGCCTGTCTCCCGAAGCCTTGGCGTAGGGTGGTTTTCCTCAATTATTTGCCCACACACTCTTTGAATCTCTGATGACATCAGCTTTTGTTTGACGCATATTACGTAAAAATGATAAATAGTAAGAGCATATTAAAGATAAAAGATTCATGACAACACTTAATTCTTCTTACCAAGTTCTTGCTCGCCGGTATCGACCTACGAAATTTTCGGAACTGATGGGGCAGGATGTTTTGGTGAAAACCCTGACCAATGCTCTAACGTCTGGGCGTTTGGCCCATGCCTTTCTTTTTACGGGTGTTAGAGGGGTTGGAAAAACAACAACAGCCCGATTACTGGCCCGCGCGCTGAATTGCACTGGTCATGGAGACGCCCCCACAGCAGATCCTTGCGGGACATGTCCCCAGTGTGTTGCTATTCATGAAGATCATCATGTAGACGTTTTAGAGGTAGACGCAGCGAGTCGTACAGGCGTTGATGACGTACGAGAGCTGATCGATGGCGTCCACTACCAGCCTGCCTTTGGACGGTATAAAGT
>VGCX01000011.1 GCA_016869935.1 Alphaproteobacteria bacterium | reverse complement strand
GCTTGGCTTTGACCATGTTAAAAACGTTGAATTTCGAGGCACGATTCTGCGTGACAAGGCCCATAACGATTTATGGAGTTCAATGCAAGAATTTTCTGCTGACTATGACATTAGCCCTATGGAAGGGGCCCTCAATAGTATAACACCCCCTGAAAATATGCCTATGGCCATCATTCCTTTGGGGGGAGTGAATTTAAAACAGCAACCAATTAATGCCCTTCAAGACGGAGAAGCTGAACACTTAGTCGGAATTGACTCAAAAGAAAAGCCATTGAGAAACATTGGCAACAAGGACGATGAGGAAGAAGAGGATGAGGAAAGTAACTAGAAAATTAGCTAGGGACGCATAACTGTTATCTAATAAAGGGGGAAGGAAATAAAAATAGGAATTCTTTATCAGCCACCCTACGCCAAGGCTTCGGGCGGCACTCCTAGCCCTAACGGCCTTCAGGTGGCTTGCCACCCGAAGCCCGACCTGTCTAACGAAGCTTTAGCGTAGTTAGAAGGGCGTAGGGTGGCTGGGGGACAAGGATTCGAACCTTGGCTACTCGAGTCAGAGTCGAGGGTTCTACCACTAAACTATCCCCCAAGATTCTTTAAAATGTGACAAAGAATCTGACAGGAGTCAACAAAACTATTAAGACTCAATCTCTTGGATTTTTAACAGTTCTTCCCATGCAGGCCAGGTATTGCCAGCGGCAGCACGTTCTTTGGTGTATTGTTCAACGAAAGTTTCATATCCACTTTTATCAAAAATCTTAAGGGATTTGTTTTCTATACGCGCAACTTCTTTGGATCCTGTACTAAAATCACAAGTCCAATAAAACCTTAAAGAGTCTGCGTATTTAAAATAAATAGGAAATCTTTCTGGGAACACTTTACCTTTTTCAACTGCATCTTCTGGTGTCACTTGGTAATTTGCTTGTGTGACCGATCGATGCGCAATAGCATTTGCCCGAGTTTCTGGTTCTGCATAACAGAGAACCAGATAAATCTTATACCCATTTGCTTTAAGAGTTTTATAAAGATTTTCAACAGCAGGAGAAGTGCTGGTTGTCCCATGAGCAATATTAAACCTTTTATCAAAAGCCTTATTCAAAAGCGTACAGGCAATATAGTTTGACCCTCCACGCCAATAATTATAGGCATTCATTTGAGCCTTTGCGAAAGATTCTTTCTTGCTGATCGCATAAAAAGATAACGATTTTGTTAAATATGTATTGATCATAAGTCTCAAAGATTGTGGATCTGGATCTACATAAACTACATTTTTAAAAGAGGGGTCCTCGTGCAGAAGTGTTTCAAGGATAGTGGATTTGCAAGCTCCAGGCCCACCCGCTGTTGCAATATAAAATGGGTGTTTGCTCGGCTTTTTTCCCCTAAAAAGCAATCGATCGATGTTATTTAAATCTTCTTTAATTAAGGTAAGTTCTTCACAGGAGTAGCCTTTAGAGTGCTGCGTAACAATATCAACAGGCACAAGACTTCCGATCGTTGTTGTTGCAATAAGGATAAGAAAAGCTAGGAAGGACTGAATCATATCTTATCTCCTTTTTTATAATTTTGAGCCATAACGGTACTTAAATGTTTTTAAAAAGTCCATGATTTATCAAAATTTATTAGAGGTTTTTATTTTTAGTTGTCAAATTCCTTGACGAAACCGATCAGAAACGGTACTAAACCCATAGACTCTTGATAATGGCGGGTGTAGCTCAGTTGGTTAGAGCACCAGTTTGTGGCACTGGGGGTCGTGGGTTCGATTCCCATCACTCGCCCCACTATATCCTTTTAAGCCCCTTGTGCTTGCTAGGTACCGGCAAATTCAAATGGACATCCTTATTCAAACATTGCTTCTATTCACACTCCTTTTTGTAAGTTGGGTTGATATCAAAACAAAATATATTCCAATTCCTGCCATTCTTTTTTTGTTTGGTCTTGGGATTTTATGGATTATTGAAACAAAAAAATCTTTTTTTATACAAGGCAGCGTAGCGATTTTAGGAAGCGGACTTTTTTGGGGCCTTGGTTTTTGTGTGTCTAAAATCAAAAAACGAACGGCTCTGGGCTTTGGCGATGTACAACTTTGGGCTGTTCTTTCGCTTTTTCTTTCCCTTGATCAACTTCCCTTTTTTCTTATGCTTTCTGGAGGAATAGGGTGCCTTATGGCTTTCTTTTTTCCAAAAAAGATGACGATTCCTTTTGCCCCCGCCCTTTCCTTGGGATTCTTAATAACCCTTTATAAACCTTTCTTTTTTAAGTCTTTCCTATCGATTTAGTTGAAAAATCTCCATTAAATCAACTTTTTTGGCCCCCTTTAATGGGTTAGGGTTTTTCTTAAGAAAACCAATAAGAGGTCCAAAATGGAACAGCAAAAAAAAGACTTCACTTCCAAAGATACCCTGATTTTTCTTATAGAGTCAGACCTTGCAAAGATATTTCCGCGTTCTCTTGCAGAGCGTCATCAAATTTTACCCCTTTTCCAAGAGAATGGGTGCCTAACGATTGGATTATGCAGGCCGCATGACATAATGGCACGGGACATTATCAAAGGATACTACAGCAATTTTAAAAAGTTTTCGTACCACCCTCTGACACAAGATGAGTTTTTATCATGTCTTTCGAAGCTTTATGACAAAGAAAAAACCATAAAAAATTTATTCCAAAATACCCAAACTCTTGATGCGTTAGAGAATTATACCGCTGAAATTGTTGATCGTCTGTTATCGGAAGCTATCAATAAAAATGCCTCAGATATTCATCTCGTTCCAGAACCTCATTTTGTTCGAATTTATTATCGAATTGATGGGCTTCATCGCTTTCATTTTTCTTTCCATTTAAACTACTGGGAAAGATTTTGTGTAAGATTAAAGTGGCTTGCAAATTTAAATATTGCCCAAAGGCTGGTTCCCCAAAGTGGGAAAGCTTCTTTTTCCTTGGGAGGACGGACAACAGAATGTCGTATTTCTACGCATCCCACCCAATGGGGAGAAAGCATAACAATTCGGTTTTTAGACCTTTTCAAGGGCGCTCCAAATTTGGAAGCTCTTGGCTTTGATCCTGATACCCTATCCCTTTTAAAATCTGTGACACAAAAACCAGAAGGACTTGTTGTGGTTACAGGACCAACAGGCAGCGGAAAAACAACAACTCTTTACGGTCTTTTGAACGAGCACCTGATTGCTCAGCAGTCTGTTGCGACCCTTGAGCAACCAATTGAATGTTTTTTGCCTGGAAGCCGTCAAACAGAAATTCTAGATAAGGGTCCTTTGGATTTTGCAGGAGGGATCAGGTCGCTTTTACGCCATGATCCAGATGTGATATTGGTCGGGGAAGTCCGAGATGATGAAACGGCCAAAGCAACTATTAGAGCTGCTATGACGGGTCATCATGTTTATTCAACACTTCATATTGGGGATAGCTTTATGGTTCCCCAACGATTTGCTGATTTGGGGGGTACTTTAAATGATTTACTACCCTCTTTAACGCATATTATTAATCAAAGACTTATCCCTGCAATTTGTCCCTTATGCAAAAAAGGAATGAACTGCCTTCACTGCAATGACTATGGATACCTAGGACGTCTTCCTATCGCAGAGGTCATTGTAATTGATGAGGATTTTCGAGAGCTTTTCCAAGAAGGGCTTCCCTTAAAAATGATGCGTTATCATCAAAAAAGATTGGGTCTCCCCTCTCTTTGGGATCAAGGACAAAGATTAATTGAACTCAAAAAAACGACAGAAAATCAGGTGCGATCTATTTTAGGAACAGAACGCTCCTCTCTCTAAATACATCTAAATTTGAGATTTTTCGGAAGTTTTTCAACCAGCCTACCCCCGGATTAAATCCGGGGTACGGCTAGGCAAGCTTTTTTTGACGAGACAGAGAAGAAGATCAGTCAAAAGTCCCCATCTACTTAACAAAAAACCTTCTAGGCATTCTTTTTCTTAAAAACACATCTAAAAAGGAGAATTTTTGAAGATTTTTCAACCTCTTTTCGCTTTTTCTTGAGGGATTTCTGTCCTAGGCTTTGGGGAGAAAATAAAAGGATAAAGAGATGAAAAAAGACGGTGAATTAGAAGAAGGTCGGTACGCACGGGCAACGATGGATTCGACCTTTAAGATGGTGCTCCATAATGCACGGGTGCGTTTAGCAATGATTAAGGATTTTACGGGACGCCACGATATCGTTTCCGCAGAATCAATGTCCACAGCCCTACCCAAGATTAGGCTTAGAGGGCGGACACAAAGGGATCAAGACGGTTCCCAGCGAAAGCTGGGATCCAGTTAAAAAATATAGTACTGGGCCCCTGTATGCACAGGGGTGATTATCCATGCTGCGCATGGGGATAATCAGCTTGAAATATTTAAGGAATCCCATAGGATAGAGAAGATACCTTCCTACTTTAATGAAGCTCAAGAGGAGATGATGACCATGTTAGAAATGAGGAATTGGAGTGAGGCGTTTACAGAAGAATACCGGAAAGAGAAGCCCGACTGGAGCCAGTATAGCGAAGCTTTTGCCGAAGAACGCGAAGCGGGGGTTATTCAGGGACGAGAGGAAGGAATGAACTTTGGCCGTGCTGAGGGCATGAACCTTGGCCGTCTTGAGGGATTCCAGCAAGGCATTGATCACGGTAAAGCTGAAGGTAAAGCTGAAGGGAAAGCAGAAGGTTTTATGGACGGCATGAAAGCTATGGCACGGAAAATGTTAGCACGCAACCATCCGCTTCGGGAAATTGTTGAAGACACAGGTCTTTCAGAATCTGAAATCTTACAGTTAAGTCATGCGTAAGCGGCGGGGCTGAAAGCTCGGTATAAAAGACCCTTGTTTTAGCTAACGATCGTCGTATTAGGCGGGTTTCAAAAGGCCATCTAATTGACCTGTAGAATGTTTGTGTGACAGGTCGTCAAATCCCCCCACATGATGCTCTGCAATAAATATTTGTGGGACTGTACGTCGTCCGTTAGATCGAGCGACCATTTCTTCCCGTAAAGAGGGACTGTCTGTTACATCAATTTCTGTGAACGTAAGACCTTTTGTTTTGAGTAGGTCTTTTGCCCGTGTGCAGTAGGGGCAGTAATTAGTCGTATAAATAGTAATGGGATTGTGGGTCATAGGGTCACCGTCTAACGTCATAAAAAAGTGGGTCAAAAGCATTAAGATCTGCATAGTACAATCACTCTAACCTCCTTAGCGCCGGCTGTCAAAAGGGTTTCAGTACAAAATTTCACTGTAGAACCTGATGCCATCACATCATCGACAAGGATGACAGTTTTCCCTTTAAGAAAAGGTCGATATTTTGGGTCTATATAAAAGGCCTGACGTAAGGACGTTTGTCGGTCTTCTTTTGACAAAGTTCCTTGAGAGGCGGTTTTTTTAGGACGTTTTAATAGGGATGCCCAAAGAGGGATTTCGGTTGTTTTGGATAAGGATCGCGCTAAAAGGGCGGCCTGATTAAATCCCCGATATACAAGACGTGTCCAATGAAGAGGGACAGGGATTAGGGCATCGACACCTTGAAAAATATCCTTGTTACGCGTCATCCATTGCGTGAATAAAGGGACAAGATGAGTAGCATCGCCATACTTTAGCTGAAGGACAAGATTTCTGGAAGAGGGAGTATACCGAAAAGCTGCCCTTGTTCTTGAAAAAGGGGGCGGATCCTTTAGGCATGCACCACAAAGAAGGGTGGTGTTTTCTCCACACTCTAAAGGAAAAGCACACGCACTGCATTGAGGATCTGAAATAAAGTCAAGGTCTTTCCAACAGGGGGCACAAAGACTCTCATCTGCCTCTATGACACTATGACAAAGCGGGCAAAGAGGAGGGATAATGGGTTTTAAAAGGGCTCTTAAGGATTGTTTTCTTTTACCGAACAGCATACTTGATCCTCTTAAAAGTCAGGTATTATCAATACTTATCAACAAAAGAAGAGAAAGTAAAAGGAAATGACTGATTAAATTAACTCGCGCAAGATGAGCTTTTTTTGCAAGATGCGCGAGATAATATTGCATTATTAACTCGCGCAAGATATATTTAATCGCATAGAAAGGGCATTAGATGCAATTTATTGGAAGAGTTCGAGAACTTTCAATTCTCGAAGGGTTAATCGAAAAGCCGAACGCACACTTAGTTGTAATACGAGGGCGTCGTCGTATTGGTAAAAGTAGACTTGTCGAAGAAATAGGAAAGAAATATCAATTTTTAAGATTTGCAGGAATAGCGCCGACAGAGGGTATAGAGGCTCAAACCCAAAGACAAGCCTTTTCTAATCAACTCAGCAGTCAAATGAATCTCCCGCAAATGGTCTTTTATGACTGGGATAATGCCTTTGAGTTTCTCCACCGATCAATTTCAACAAAACCTACCGTTTTACTGTTTGATGAAATCTCTTGGATGGGATCTAAAGATCCTTCATTTTTGCCAAAACTAAAGAATGCCTGGGATTTTCTTTTTTCTAAAAATCAAAACTTACTTTTTATTTTGTGCGGGTCCGTATCAACTTGGATAGAAAAAAATATTATTCAAAGCACGGCTTTTTTTGGACGCATTCATAAAATAATCACTCTTGAACCTTTTAGTCTTTCTGAGTCTATGAGCTTTTTAAAGCTGGCAAAATTCCAAACGTCTGCTCACGAAATTTTAAAGGTACTCAGTGTAACAGGGGGAATTCCTTGGTATTTAGAGCAAATAGATGGCACCTTAACTGCGGATGAAAATATTAAACAAATGTGCTTTTTAAAGGATAGCACCTTAGTGGGAGAATTTGACCGTATTTTCGAAGATGTTTTTAGTAAAAGAGGACGTATTTATAAGGAAATCATGGAAGTTTTAATCCACTCTCCTTGTAACCAAACGAATCTCAGAAAAAAGTTAAACTATGGACGAAGCGGAAGCATTAGCAAATATTTACATGATTTAATCCTTTGTGGTTTTGTTGAGGAAAATAAAGGGTGGTCGCTTAAAACTTTAAAACCGACCAAACAATCAATTTATGCTGTTAAAGATCAATTTATTAGGTTTCATTTTCGCTTTATTAACGCTCAAATTCAGAAAATAAATCAAAATTTATTTGAAACCATCCCTTTATCTCAACTTCCTGGATGGGATGGGTTGGTGGGGCTGCAGGTGGAAACGCTTGTGGCTGGCAATGTAAAAAGGCTCTATCAAGATTTAAAAATTCCTTTAGAAGACATTATGGCAAGTGGGGTATTTTCTCAAAAAGGCACAACTACAAGAAAGGGGTGTCAAATAGATAGGTTGATTCAGTTGCGAACAGGTGTTTTATACGCTGTGGAAATAAAGTTTTCTCGCAATATTATTGGCGCAGAAATTATTGAAGAAATGAAAACAAAGTTGAATAATTTAGAAAGGGCTAGAAATAGTGTGGTTAATCCTGTTCTTATTCATTTAAACGGCGTTAGCGACAAAGTTGTAGAAACAAATTATTTCTATAAAATAATTGACCTTAACGATTGGTTAAAAACATAAGGATATTCTGTTTTGGCTATGGGGCACAAGGTTGCACTAGGTTAACTGGGAGATGAATCCTTGCCCTAAGCTGCCAATTTCCTAGACAGTGTCCAGGCTTTCAAGTCGACCATTGACTACTTGTAGGATTTTTTTTCCCTCCAAGAATTCAAGAGCTATTTTACCAAAAACATCATATCGCCATCCCTGAAGCACCTTAAGAGAGGGGTTTTTTGTGCGCACAAGTTCTTTCAGTTCTTCTGAGTTAGAGACGAGCTTTTGAGCAACGTTGTGGTCACTGGTTGCAAGTTTGTAATAAATCTTTAGAACTTCCAGAAGCGCTCCTTCATTGGCTGTAAGTGACGGAGGGAGCTGATGAAGTTCTTTGGGAAAATCTTCATAAGTCTTTGCATCTTCAATGCATTTTAAAATAGATTCTGCGTAAGTTTTCTTATTGCGGTATCTTTCAATAAAATTCTGAACTTTGATGGCAGGGCTTTTGCTTTGGGCAATTTCTAATAGGTTAACATCCTGTATAATGTAATTACGCGGGCGATCAAGCCTAACAGCTTCTGTTTCACGCCAGGCTGCAAGGGCCCGAATTCTATTAAAAAACTCAGAAGAAATTGGAGTGGGTATCTTAAGGCGACGCCAGGCGTTCTCTGGAGAGAAGGCATAGACTTTTGGATCCTCTAAGAAGGCCATTTCTTCTTTGATCCAACTAAGGCGCGCTTGGATTTTAGAGTGAAGCTTGTGATAAACTTCTAAAAGATAAATCACGTCATCTGCCGCATAACGTAACTGTTCTTTGCTTAGGGGGCGACGCATCCAGTTGGAATCTCGGCATGATTTATTAAGGTTTTTTTTCGTTAGCTGCTTTACGAGTGATTCATATCCAACGCTATCTCCAAACCCATCTACCATGGCCATCACCTGTGTATCCGCAATCGGAAAGGGGAGTTCCTGCCAAAGTGCATAGAAAATTTCTAAATCCTGGCGGCCAGAGTGCAATACTTTGAGAATATCTTGGTTAAAAAATAGGATTTTTAAGAGGCTTAAATCCAAAGAAGGGGCAATCGCATCAATAATAGCAGCCTCAGAGGGTGTTGCGATTTGGATGGTTGCAAGCTTTGGAAAGTAGGTGGACTGTCGAATGAACTCTGTGTCGACGGTTATAACACTTTCAGACAAAGCACGCTCACAAAATGCTTGCAAGCCTTCGTTTGTGTCAATGTAAGAAAAATTATCTTGGGTGTGAATCATAAAAAATATATATACTAGAAACTAGACTTCATGCAAATTATATGTATATATAATCTATAATATCAAAAAGTGTAGAATTTTATCGGCTTTAGCCTGAGAATTAAAAGGAGTAATAGATGGCACGGATTACAGTAGAGGATTGCGAATCAAAAGTTCCCAATCGGTTTGACCTTGTTTTAGAGGCCGTAGAACGTGTTAGACAAATTTTAAGTGGTGCGCTTATTTCGATTGATCCAAGAAAAGATAAAAATCCCGTGATTGCTCTCAGGGAAATTGCAGCTGGGGCCGTTTCTGTGGAAACCCTCCATGATTCTATTATTCGATCCTTGCAAAATCACGTTCAAGTAGATGATGAAGAGCAAGATGTTTTAACTGTTCTTGCAGAAGAAACAGCGTGGTTAAACATGTTAGAGGAATCAGAAGATGCTAACATCGAGGAAGAATTAGCGGAAGATGGGTTAACCATTACCGATGACCCAGATACCATTTAAGAATTCTGCCAATACCGATCAAAAGAACAATACGATTCAGGGCCTTATTGAAAAAATAAGGTCTTATAACAGTGGTTTTGATGCTTCCTTGCTTCAAAAAGCTTACGATTTTGCAGAAAGTCATCATAAGGAGCAAAAAAGAGCCTCAGGCGATCCTTATATTTCGCACCCTCTATCCGTTGCTTTCATGCTTGCTGATCTTAAATTGGATCTTTCATCGATTATTGCAGGTCTTTTGCACGATACGGTTGAGGATACGGTGGCAACGCTTGAAGATGTTGAAAAAATCTTTGGAAGCGAAGTTGCATTTTTGGTGAGTAGCGTTACAAAGCTATCAAAAATTAACTTTCAGACCAAAAGTCACGCACAAGCAGAAAATTTAAGAAAACTGGTTATCGCAATGGCCCAAGATATTCGGGTGCTTATTGTGAAATTGATGGATCGACTCCACAACATGGAAACGCTTCATTTTTTGCCTTCAGAAGAAAGTCGGCGACACGTGGCTTTTGAAACCTTAGAAATTTATGCCCCTTTGGCTCAAAGAATTGGTATGTCAGGCGTTCAGGAAAAACTCCAAAATTTAGCGTTTGCTGTTATTCATCCTGAATCCTATCAGTCGATTGTTGCTCGTCTTGAGGAATTTCATGAAAAGGGAAAGGATATCGTTCAAAGTGTTGTTGAAAATTTGCAATCCATTTTGAAAGAAGGAGGGCTTGCGGCCTATGTCTACGGGCGTGAAAAGAAATCCTATTCTATTTGGCGAAAAATACAGCGGAAAAATATTAATTTTGATGAACTATCCGATTTGTTTGGATTTAGGATTATTGTAGAGGCAAAAGCTGATTGTTATCAGGCATTGGGTCTTATTCATCATGCAAAAGTTGTTATACCCAATACCTTCAAAGACTATATTTCAACGCCAAAAGCGAATCACTATCAATCCCTGCATACGAAGGTTTTGGGGCCCCATGGCACGCGTATTGAAATACAAATTCGAACAAAATACATGGAAGAAGTCGCAGAGCGGGGCGTCGCCGCTCACTGGCATTATAAACAAGGGGCCCCAGCGCATGATGTTAAGAAATATCAATGGTTGCAGGGTCTTCTGGATATTTTAGAAAAAACATCGGGCGCTGAAGAATTTTTGGAACAAACAAAACTCGAAATGTTTCAAGATCAAGTTCTTTGTTTTACCCCTAAAGGAGACATGATCAGTCTTCCAAGGGGCGCAACAGTCATTGACTTTGCCTATAATGTTCACTCAGAAGTTGGTAACAAATGTACGGGGGCTTATGTTAATGGGCACGTCGTTCCTTTAAAAACCGAACTTCAAACAGGGGATAGCGTTCAGATTATAACAGGGCAGAATTACCAACCCTCTTCTGATTGGGAGCAGTATGCAATTAGTGGTAAAGCCCAGGCTAATATCCGTCGTTTTCTAAGAATGCAAAAACGCCTACAGTTTAAGGCACTGGGTCAACAGATTTACACCAAAGAATTGGAAGAAAGTGAAAAACAGACCTATGTGAAATCGGAATCACGTGTCTTGAAGTACTTTTCTTTGCACTCTTTCGATGATCTTTTAGCGTTTCTAGGAGAGGGAAGGGTATCGATTGCTGAGGTCAAGAACGTTATTCAAAATGCCCAGCTTCTGACAAGACCATTACCAAAAGACGATGAATACCTTAATTCCCCGAAAAAAGAAATGGGGGCTGTTCAAGGGCCTTTTTCAGAGATGCCCATTCATTACGCTGGGTGTTGCCATCCTATTCCCGGAGATAAGATTATTGGCGTGGTTGTTCAGGGAAAAGGACTGGTCGTCCATCGTCATCAGTGTGATCTTTTCAAAAGCAAGCAAGAAGAAAACGGAAAAGCACTTGATATTCATTGGGGCAAAACAGAAAATTTGTTTTTTTCTGGACGCCTTCTTGTATCCCTTAAAAACACTATTGGCGCATTGGGAGATGTTGTAACACTGGTTGCTAAAGAAAAAGTGGAACTAGTGAATATTAGGGTTTTAAAACGGTATAAAGACTCTTTTGATATTATGATGGACCTTCAAGTCAAAGACAAAGAACACATTGAAAGACTCATGGGACTTCTACGGTTTTTGTTTTCGGTTCAGTCCGTTCAAAGGATGTAGGGTATCAAAGGGCTTAGCACTGATTTCCCATTTCCTGCATAGCTTTTAAGAAAAGATCTGTATTATGGCGGATCATGGCTTCATAAGTTGGGGCAGGGCCTGTCTGCTCTGATAGCGCATCCGAATAAATAACATCGCCCACCTTGGCTCCCGTTTCATGAGCAAGCTGTTCAATCAATTTTGGATTCGTAATATTTTCCATAAAAATAGTTTTAACCTTGAGGCGTTTAATAGAATCGATCAATCCTGCAATATCTTTGGCGCAAGGCTCTGACTCTGTATTCGTTCCAACGGGCGATAAGAACTCAATACCGTAGTTATTGCCGTAATATCCAAAGGCATCGTGGGCGGTGATGATCTTTCGGTGTTCTGGCGGCAGTAGGGCAAAAGAACGGCGGATGGATTCATCTAGAGCCATAAGACGGGTAATATAGGCGTTTGCATTTTTTTCATAGAATGCCTGGTTATCAGGGTCGGCCTCAATGAGCGCTTCTTTGATTGCATAGACGTACACAATCGCATTTTGAACACTATGCCAGGCATGTGGGTCTTCGACCAAGCGCCCTTCAAATACCGAGCGAGGGTGAATTTTTTTTGAAACAGTAATCAGGGGGCCTTTAAAGCCTGAGGCTTGAACGAGCCGTTCAATCCACCCTTCAAACCCTAAACCATTGATAAAGACAATATTTGCTTGGGCAATCCGTTTAACATCAAAGGGCGTTGGTTCGTATGCATGGCTATCCCCATCGGGTGCGACAATGGTTTCAACCTGTACCTTATCTTGACCCACTTGTTGGACCAAGTCTTTTAAAATGCTAAAACTTACGACAACGGACAGGGGCTTTGCCTGTAAAACCCCAGCAATGGTTAAAAATAAAAATAAAAAAACGCGGGTCATGATTGTTTAACTCTGTTGGTAATATAGTGACGAATACTGCCTTTGGCTCCAAATAAAAGAGAAAAAATATAAATAAGTCCTGCAATTAAGACAATTGAAGGGCCGGTGGGATAGTTCATGTGGTAAGAAACTAAAAGACCACTGTAGCCAGAAACGAGCCCAATCAAAACAGCGATTGCTCCCATGGGCCAAATCTTGCGGGTCCAGAATTGGGCGGCCGTTGCTGGAAGCATCATCATTCCAAGGGATAAAAGCGTTCCCATAGATTGAAACCCAGACACGAGGTTTAAAACAACCAGCATAAGGAATAGAATATGGTAAAATGTCCCATGTCCATGAACACGTCCAAAAAATTGGGGATCAAAGCACTCAGCGACTAAAGCGCGATAAATGATTGCAAGGGTTGAAAGGGTAAAGGTTGTGATGGTTCCCATAAGAAGCAAGGTTTGATGATTTACGGCCAAGGCAGACCCAAATAAAATATTCATCAAATCGATGGAACTTTTGCCCATAGAAATAATAAAAACCCCAAGAGCCAAGGCGATTAAGAAAAATCCTGCAAAGCTTGCGTCTTCTTTTAAAAGGGTCGTTCTTGACACAAGCCCTGCCAGCAAGGCTACCAAAAGACCCGCTATAAATCCGCCCAAACTTAAAGCGGGAAGGGATAGGCCTGCGATCATATAGCCTATTGCCGCCCCTGGGAGAATGGCGTGGGAAAGGGCGTCCCCCATCAAGCTCATCCGCCGAAGGATCAAGAAAACCCCAACAGGCCCACAGCCCAAACTAAGGCAAAAACAGCTGAGTAAGGCGTTGCGCATAAATTCGTAGTGGAACGGAGATAAGAAAAATTCTTTAAACATGGTTCCTCTTACGGTCTATTTTCTCGGCATGGTAGGAATTCATGATGTTTTTGTCTGTCAGGACTTTTGAGGTAGGGCCCCATCCAAGGCAATGCTTTGAAAGGAGGATGGTCTCAGGAAAGTATTTTCGAGCCATCTCAAGATCGTGTAAAACCACAAGGATGGTTTTGCCTTTTTGGTGCCATTCTTGGATCAACGCTAAAAGCGTTTGGGATGTATGAATGTCAATTGCTGTAAAAGGTTCATCAAGAATAATCAGTGATGAATCTTCTAGAATGACACGCGCAAAAAGCATACGCTGAAATTGCCCCCCTGAAAGGGTTTCAATCAGCCGGCTATCATAGTCCTGGAGCCCAACACGCTCTAACGCTTGGTCAATTAGGCTTTGGTGCGTTTTTGTCAGTGATTTAAAGGCCCCAACCGTATGCCAAAGGCCCATTGCAACGACTTCACGAACTGTAATGGGGAAAGAACGGTGCATGGTTGATTGCTGAGGAAGATAGGCGGGTTGGCAGGTGCTTTGACAATGGTGCGTAATGCTTCCCTTTGTTGGTTTAATCAAAGACGCAAGGACTTTTACAAACGTACTTTTTCCGCCTCCATTGGGACCAAAGATCGCTATTAAACTGTTCGGCTCGATAGCGCCACTTATATCCTCAAGGGCAACAGTTTTGCCATAAGTAACGGTTAAGTGGTCGACTAGAATCTTTTTGGAATGGCTTTCCACTAACGGGCACTCCCTAAAATTAAGGCCCATAGAAAAGCGAGTGGAATAATCATCCACAACCATCGTTTATAGGCACTTTTAAAATAAGGGTTCATTAATGTCCTTTTATTTACTAAAAGGGATAGTAATTTTTTTTCAACTTTTTGGCAAATGGTTATAAAGAAGGAATATCTACCACACGGAAAGAATTTTTCATGAGCACTATTTCATGGGAGGGCACCTGCAGGTGTTTTCCGTTTTGGAACGCGTTGTTTTGTGTGGATCAGCCCAGCATCTTGTAGACGCCTTCCTAAGGGATCATCCCCTGCAATCAGGAGAAGGTCCTTTTCAAGACCAAGGGAAAATAAGGCACTCGCATAGGCGCCAAAAGTGACTGCCCTGTCCCCTTTTTCGACCTTAGAGAGCGTCATGCGTGTCATGCCTGCCCGTTCAGCTAACATAGCGGCTGTAATTTTACGCCGTAGGCGTGCAAGCTTGATATTTTCTCCAACTCTTTTCAAAATGTCCTCTAGGGCAAAAGAGAGGCGCGCGGTTTTTCTAGGCATTTTATCCTCTTAATGTATATTATTATATACAGTATAGAATGATTATAGTCATAATAATATTCATTGTGAAAGGGAATCATTGTCCCATAAAAAAGATTTTAGGTGAAAATTTTTTGAAAAAAAAACCTAGGATTTCCAAAGAACCTGTGTTACATATACTTTAACTTAACGTATCGCGGGGTGGAGCAGCCCGGTAGCTCGTCAGGCTCATAACCTGAAGGTCGTAGGTTCAAATCCTACCCCCGCAACCAAATTTTCTAACCAAATTTCCCGAATTCCTTTTTCTACTCCACCGTAACGGACTTTGCTAAGTTTCTAGGTTGGTCAACATCCGTGCCTTTAAGCGTTGCGGTATGGTAGGCGATCATTTGCATCGGCAACGCATAAAGAAGAGGCGCCGTAAAGGCATGGATCTTTGGCATTTCCAAGGTGATTGCTGCCTTGTCCTTAAAGGGATGGATACCATCCTTGTCTCCAATGAAAACGACTTGGCCTTTGCGGGCGATGACTTCTTCCACGTTGGAGGCGGTTTTTTCATACAAAGAATCGCTGGGGGCAACGACAATGACGGGAACCTTTTCATCAATTAAAGCAATAGGTCCGTGTTTCATTTCGCCAGCAGCGTAGCCTTCAGCATGAATATAGGAAAGCTCTTTCAGTTTTAGGGCCCCTTCCATGGCAATTGAAAAACTGGTGCCACGGCCCATATAAATCACGTCTCTTGCATCAAGCAAAAAGTTAGAGCATTGAATGAAAGGGCTCTCCTCCAACAACAATTGGTTCATAGCCTCTGGAATAGCCAGCAACGCCTGAAATAGGTCTTTTTTCTCGTCTTCCTTGATCAAAGATCTTTTGCCGGCAAGATGCAGTGAAAGGCATGCAAGAACCATTAATTGCGCCGTAAAAGCTTTGGTGGATGCGACGCCAATTTCAGGACCCGCATGGGTTTCCAAAACAACATCGCTCAGACGTGCAATCGAACTTTCAGGCACATTGACCATGCCAATAATCGTTTGACCTTGGTCTTTTGCATACTGAAGGGCAGCTAAGGTATCCGCAGTTTCGCCTGATTGTGAAATAAAAAGGGCCACGCCATTTTTAGGGAGTGGGGGTTTGCGGTACCGAAATTCGGAGGCGATATCCACGGTTACTGGAATTCTTGCGTATTTTTCTATCCAATATTGGGCGGTCAATCCTGCATAATAGGAAGTCCCGCAAGCAATAATTCTAAGGGACGCAATAGCCTCAAAGGGCAGGGGGAACTCTGGAAAGGCAAAATCCATTGTATGGGGATTTGAATACGCATGCAAAACATCTCCCATGACGGCAGGTTGTTCTAAGATTTCCTTCAGCATGAAATGTTTATAGTCCCCTTTGCCGATCATGGCCCCTGTTAAGGCCGTTTGTTTGATAGGGCGAGTGACACTCTGATTCGTTTCATCATAAACCGTGAAGGTGGTTTTTCCAATTTCAGCCCAGTCGCCTTCTTCCAAATAGCAAATTTTTTGAGTGAGGGGGGCAAGAGCCAAGGCGTCCGATCCTATAAACATTTCGCCTTCTCCAAGCCCGATGGCAAGAGGACTTCCGCGTCTGGCACAGAAAATAGTATCGGGTTTGTCCTTAAACAGAAGAGCAAGGGCAAAGGCGCCATGTAATTGTTGAAGTGTTTTTTGGGTAGCAGTTTTGGCAGACTCCCCTTGATTGAGATACTCGGTAGCAAGGTGCGCAATAACTTCGGTATCTGTTTCGCTAGTAAAAATATGCCCTTTCTTTTCGAGCATTTCTCGAAGTTCACGGAAGTTTTCGATAATCCCATTATGAACGACTGCAACCAAATCTGTGGCATGGGGATGGGCATTCCTGACGCTTGGGACGCCGTGCGTTGCCCAACGGGTGTGGCCAATGCCGACAGTTCCTTGGGGGTTCGATTTTTCTACAAGGGTTTGCAGGTGAACGATTTTGCCTTCAGCACGATACCGATCAATTTGTCCTTGTTCTAGAATGGCAATCCCAGCAGAATCATACCCTCGGTACTCCAACCGTTTCAAACATTCGAGCAAGAGAGGGGTGGCCGGATTTTTCCCAATAATACCAACAATTCCACACATCGTTTAATCCTTTCGATGTTTAGCCCGAAATTTTTGGGCACCATTTTCAATGTTAGATTGTTCCTTCCGGCTAAGGGCCAGAGAGTCTTTGGCAACATCTTGGGTAAGGGTACTTCCCGCCCCAACCATGGCATTGTCACCAATGGTGATAGGGGCGATTAAAGATGTATTGGATCCAATAAAGACGTTGTCACCAATCGTGGTTTTATGCTTTTGATACCCATCGTAATTACAGGTAATTGTACCGGCACCCACGTTTACTTTGCGACCAAGCGTGGCATCCCCCACATAAGATAAATGAGGCACTTTGGATCCTTCTCCAATGGTCGAATTTTTAAGTTCCACAAAATTCCCAACCCTCGTATTCTTTTCAAGAACTGTTCCTGGGCGAATTCTGGCAAAAGGCCCGACCACCGTATTTTCCCCAATCGTGCACCCTTCTAGATACGAAAAGGCACGAACATGAGCCCCTTTCTTGATTTGAACGCCTGGGCCACAAAATACATTGGGCTCGATCGTGACATCTTCTGCAATTTCAGTGTCATAAGCAAAATAGGTCGTGTCAGGGTCTAAGAAGCGTACCCCCTGGTCTAAAAACTTTTGACGGCAATATCCTTGGAACAGAGCCTCTGCAAGAGCCAGATCTTCGGGGGAATTTACACCCATCAATTCTTCTTCTGCGCCATCGAGGGCCAAAGTTTTAAAACCTTCCTGGGTGGCGATTCCAATGATATCCGTTAGGTAGTATTCTTTTTTTGCATTTTTGTTGCTAATTTTCTTCAAAAGATTTTTCAGTAACGATCCTTTTGTTAAAAGAATACCAGAGTTACAAAAGGGAATTTCCTTTTCTTCTTCCGTTGCGTCTTTGTATTCAACAATTCGCTCAACAAATCCTTCGTCATCTATAATAAGGCGACCATAGGCTCCAGGATCTTCTGGCATCATACTGAGAAGAATAATATCGGCGGCGTTTGATGCTTTTTCTTCCATCATAGCCTGAAGGGTGTCTTTGGCTACGAAAGGCACGTCCCCGTATAAAATCACAACATCTTCATTATCCTTAATAAAGGGTTCGGCAGCCCTTACTGCATGTCCCGTGCCTAAGGGGTTTTCTTGAATCGCATGATGATATTGTGGAAAATGTTCCCGAACGCTTTCCATTGAGGGGGCGGTGACCAGGATTCGATTTTGACAGTTTGAGGCTTCGAGCAAACAGTCCACATGATGAATAAGTGGCAGGTGGCCCAAAAGATGTAAGACCTTCGGGGTAGATGATTTCATCCGTGTTCCCTGGCCCGCAGCCAAAACAATCGCAGTAAAAGAGTGATTTTTCATAATTTTTATACCCTACGATAAAATTATTTTTTTGACGAGTTTTTTTAAAAGATTTTTATTGGAAAGTTTAGATACAGCTAATAAATTACGAATCAAATAATGGCTCTTATGCAAAATAAGTGGGTAATATAGTTTCCACAGTTGAAGCAAGAGTGGGCCGATAAGACCCAACGATTGTCATCCCCCTGCGCCAAGGCTTCGGGGGACAGGTCCCCGCGGCTTGTCTCGCCGAAGCTTCGTAGGAGCGTAGGGGGAACGCAGGAACCCAGTAGACTCCCGCGCAGGCGAGGGACTACTCCTCAAAAGTTGTAACAAAACTAATTAATATCAAAAACCTTGTGTATTTTAATGCTCTTGCCCCCGGATCAAGTCCGGGGTCTGACTTGGTCCTCGCGTTCGCGATGATGACAGTAAGAGTAATATTCATACAATAACTAGAGGGTGCTTTCCAGATCATTATTTCGTCCACTTGACGCTTTTCTCATTTCTCCCCATGATAAGCCTCATGAAAATTTTATTTATTAGCTCAACCTATCTTGGGGATGCGATTATCACAACGGGCATACTGGAGGATCTTCGGAAAAAATACCCAAACGCCCAGTTCACGATTGCAGCAGGGCGCGTTCCGCTTCCTCTTTTTAAGGGAATGCCACAGCTTGAGCGCCTGATTGCGATTGACAAGGAACCCTACAGTCTCCATTGGCTAAAACTTTGGAAGGCGTGCGTTTTAACGCCGTGGGATATTATTGTAGACGTTCGGGGAACAGGGTTAAGCTACGCCTTGTTCGCAAAAAAAAGATTCATTTGGAAAAAAACGAATGACCGTACTTTAAGGGTGCATCAACTGGCCAAATGGATGGGGCTTCAAAACACCCCGCCATCCAAAATTCACCTCAATGATCAGCACAAAAAAGACGCAGAACAATGGAGCAGGGGGCATTCGATCATTTGCCTTTCCCCAACGGCTAATTGGGACAAAAAATCTTGGCCGCTGCCTTCTTTTGTTGCTTTGTCACAAAAGGTAATGGATTTGTATCCTGAGGCAAAAATTGCGATCCTTGGAGCGTCTTCTCAACGGCAAGATTTAGATCTGCTTTTTGATTCTCTGCCACAAGACAAACTTCTTGATTGGGTTGGGAAGGTGGATTTACCCACTCTTGCGGCCATTCTTGAACGAAGTCTTTTGTTTGTGGGGAATGATTCGGGATTGATGCATCTGGCTGCCGCCATGGGCACCCCAACCCTTGGGCTTTTTGGTCCCAGTGACGACGCCCTTTATGGACCTTGGGGTCCAAACGCCCATCTGATCCGTACACCTCTTTCGTTTGAAGATGCCTTTGATCAGGCAAAACAAGGAATAAACCCTATGGAAACACTGAGTGTAGAGGCGGTTATAGAGAAGATTCAGGCGATGGTTCTTTGAGGACTGCGCTTAAAGAAGACAGATAGGACACGAGGTTTCGGACTTGGACTCCCTCAGGGGTATCAAACTCTCTCTTTAAATTTAAAACTAACTGAACACAGGAAATGGGGCCCAAAAGGTTCCTAAAATACTTAAAGTTAGAAGATGGCGTATCATCAGATGTTTTGATTTCCATGCACAGAAACGGTTTGTTGTCCAATGTAATCAAAAAATCTATTTCTTTCCCATCCTTTGTTCTAAGATAATGAAGCCCTGTTTTAAGGCCTTCTGTGTCCTCCAAAAACTGTAATCGCTTTAAAAGAGCACAGGCGACCAAATTTTCTAACCGTGCTGATTCATTTGTAACACGGCCAATATCATAAAAATAAAATTTTGGTTCTTTCACCAAAGAACGAGAAATATTTTGATGATAAGGCGTAAGGCGAAAAATCGCATAAATATTTTCAAGCATAGAAAGCCAGGTTTGCACAGACTTTGGGTCGACTTGAAGATAACGGGCCAAGTTTGCAACAGAAACAGAAGAACCAACACGATCCCTTAAAAGATCAAGAAGTAAAATTTCAACAAGTTTAATCGAACGAACGGAATAAAGGTCTAAAAAATCCTGTCTTAGAATAATATCAAGGTGTGATTTTTGCCATCTTCTGTAAAAGGGAATAGTCCCATTCAAAAAGGGCTCTGGAAATCCTCCGCATGACATGAGTCTCTTAAAAGTTTCCTCAGCAGATAAGGGGGATAGGGCAACGCCTTCTTCAAGATCGATGGGATGGAGACGATAAGAAAAATACCGCCCCGCCAAAGAATCACCGACCTTTGTAAAGGTTGATAGGTTGGCACTTCCTGTGACCAGAAGGCGTGGTCGATTGCCTTCTGTATCATAAATGCCTTTTAACCAGCTTTTCCATTGTGGCATTTTATGAAGTTCATCAAAAAGAATGGCTTCTTTTTCTCTGTGCCATTGCTTTTGAAACAGGCGCTCTCGGTCTTCTGATCGATCAAAGCTAAAATAGTCAAAGTGCTGAAAAAGCGATCGAACAAGCGTTGTTTTTCCCGTCTGTCTTGGTCCACTTAAGAGAACAATTTTGGACTCCGTGTCTCGTTTAATGTAAGAAGAAAGATATCGATTCATAGGGTCTTATGTGCTTTACTATAATGACCATTATGGATCAAATTCCCAAAAAGTCAAGACTATTTGGGAATTCAATCCCGAATGGTCGGGAATTATTCTTAAAGAAATTGGCTAAAATCAATGAGTTTTGAAAAGTAAGGATGATGTTCTAATTCATTCGTTATATATCCGATATGAATCAAGACGGGCCTAAAAGAAATACTTTTAGGAACCTTAAGGGATTTTATTTTTCTTTGAATTTCTGGGATAATATCTATTCCAATAGGATTAAGTGAAAATTTGATTTCACACACATAAAGCGTATTGAATTTTTCTTGAATCAGGTAATCAATCTGACATCCTTCCTGGTTTTTTCCTTTGCGTTGGCTATAAGGGTTTGCAAACAAAATATCATTTGGCTGTAAATGTAATTGTTTCTGAAGAAATTTTCGGTTGTGAACCACAAGGTTTTCAAATTGCAAACCAAGGATTGTAGGCCACTGAGAAAGGCTTGCTAAGCTTTTAAATTCATAATCTCCTCGTCTAATTTTGCCTAAATTTGGTTCGATATATTTTAAATAAAATCTTAGATAATTATCTTTCAAACGAAAGGATGATACGCGGGTTTCTGTTTGGTCTTTTATATTCCAACTATAGTCTCTAGAAACAAACCCACTCAGTTCTAATTCATATAAGTATTCACTCAGTCTGCCCGATTTTGAAAACTCTATAGCCTGACCAATTTCTGTCATTGTTTTTGGACCAGTTGCTACAAATTGGACAATTTTTTTATAAACTTCGGAATCTTTTAAAAATAAATCTGAAAATATTCTGTTAAATTCATCCACTAAAAACCCACCCGGGGAAAAACAGAGATTTTTAATATTCTCTTCAGCGGTCAATTTTGGATTTATTTCTTCTAGATATTTCGGTACGCCACCTACAATGGATGCAACTTTTAGGATTTCATAAGGGGAAATATTTTCAGTATTCCAAAATTTTTTAATATCTTCTAAAAGAAGTTCCTCGACAGTGAGTGTATGGGAAATACGACCCACAAACCCTGTGCTGCTTAAGATATTTTTTTCAATCCAGCTGGAAGCAGATCCGCATATAATCAGCATCAAATTTGGATTTTGAGAAAATAAATTATCCCAAGCCATTTTAATTTTACCTAAAAAGTCTGGATCCTTAGATCCCATCCAAGAAATTTCATCGAAGAGAATAACGCAGCGCCCTTCTTTGGCTTTTTCCCAAAGCAATTGGAATAACTTCATCCAATCATCCGCAAAAATTTCTGGGAGTCCTGTTTGAACGGCGAGTTGCTGGGCAAAAACATGCCGTTGAGTGGTAGCTGTTGTATGAAGTGTGGGCGGAAGGCCTTCAAAGTGGTAGAAAGTATAGGGCTCTGCAAACTTTTTAATCATTGTGCTTTTGCCAATGCGTCGACGCCCTCGTATAACAACCAAAGAGGAAGACGGCTTATCAAAAAGGTTCTTTAAAAAAGAAAGTTCTGTTTCACGACCAAAAAATCTTTTCATTGTGCGGTACTCAAAAAATCAAAAATTACATTATTGAGTACCAATATACCACCCTTTCTTCGTACTCTCAAATCAATTTTTTAATTCTAGAGTACCACGCTGCGCCAAGGCTTCGGGTGTCAAGCCACAGGGATGTCATCACCAGGTACTTGTCCAACGAAGCTTTAGCGTAGTTAGAGGGCTAGGAGTGCCGCTCGAAGGGAATAGAGCTAAGGCGCATTTTGTCATGTGCTTGTTGACGAGGGGGCACGAATAACCAAGTGACGAGGGTCTGCTAATTTCCTGATAATCAGGACAAAAACTGGCCGCCCATTCAACAGTGAAGTAGACCAGCGCGGCAGAAAAAAGATCAAGAATCCAAAAGAGAAACGATTTCTTCTAATGTATACCGCTTTTTTTGTAGGGATCTGATTTTCCAACAGCGCTCAATTTGACAAGGGTGGTACAGTTGATAGCCGGAGGGGGTAGTCGTGTCCACGTTCAACAAACCCATTTTGGTCCAATACCTTAAAGTCGGAACGGTTTCTTTGGTTCTTTCAGCAAGCGCGCCTATTTTTAATAACGTCCCATTGTCTTCGATCTTATTATGGGTCGATTCACCAGACAGCGCTTTAAAGTAGATCATTAATGATTTGAAAACGGCTTTTTCTATCGCCCCTAAATAATCTTCCAGCGTACCCCCCAGCTGAGCTTTTTCAAGGCCTTTAATATAAGAAAGGCGATCTTTTGGTTGGATAATAGCAGGGGGATATCCTTCTTGCATCAGAGCAAGGTTCATCAACAGTCGTGCGGTTCTGCCATTTCCGTCAATAAAGGGATGAATGCTGACAAATTCATAATGAATAAGGGCAGCGCGCATGACGGGATGGATCGAGCTTGCATGCGTATCCTGAATGAATTTATCCATAAGGCCTTGAACTTTTAAATGATTCGGTAAAACAACAGCGCTTCCTGAAATACGCACGGGAACAGAACGCATAGTGCCAGCGTTCGTGTCATCGATTCCTTTTAAGATGAGTTTGTGAATACTCAGGACGTCTTCCAGAGAAAATCCTTTTTTATTAACCATGGTCCGCATAAAGATTAAGGCATTCCTGTGATTTACAGCTTCCAAATGGTCTTTTAAGGGCTTTCCAGAAACTGTTAAACCTTTTTCTAATAAAACCGCAGTTTCCTGACGTGTCAGGGTGTTCCCTTCAATAGCATTGCTAGAGTAAGTCAGTTCAACATCAATCCATTCCTCAAGGTTTTTTAGAATGGCTTGATTGAAGGGACGCAAAGCATCGAGTTGATCTTTAAACTGCGTTAATTTTTTAAAATCCATAAATCTTAAACCATAAAGTGACACTTTATACTTTATCATTTATATTTTTTTTGAACAAGAGAGAAAAGGACAGAGAAAAAAGGAAAAACTCAATAAAAAAAAGGGAAAAAGAAAACTCTTTTTCCCCGTAAGATTTTAAAAATCTTTTAAAAAAACTTACTCAGCAGCAGCTTCTTCATCAACTGGAGCTGGCGCTGTTGTTTGATCTGCAGCAGCTGGCGCATCAGCAAGAGCTGTCATTGCAAATCCAGAAACTAGTACAAACGCTAAAGCGATTTTCTTCATTTAATTACCTCATATATATGGTTTATTAAAAATAATAGAGCCCATCTGAGCCCTACTGAA
>VGCX01000010.1 GCA_016869935.1 Alphaproteobacteria bacterium | reverse complement strand
GATCCCTGATCGAAGTTTAACATTTTACGCTGGAATTTTATGGCAGAACCCAAGATCCACCCAAGGATTAGAAGCATTGCTTCGGGCTTTTTTTAGAATCCCTGCGCGTATTCATGCCCTTCAGGGAAAATGGATCCCTGTCCCCCTTCAACAACAAAGCGTCCTTGGTAAATGCCACCATCGATTAGGGGATAGTAGCTTTATTGGCCCACGTTACTGGGATCAAAGTGGCTATTTTACAGTAGAATTAGGGCCGATGAGCCTCGGTTCTTATATTGATTTTTTAAAAGTCGGCCCTTCTTTCCAAGAACTTAAAACCTTAATTGCCTACTACGCAGGGCCAAATCAAGATTTCCGATTAAATTTACGCGTCAAAAGCGATCAGATCCCCCGTGCAAGGTTAGGCCGTGGGGTTGCGCTCGGCTGGACATCCTGGTTAAATAGAAGTAACAGCAATAATAAACAGGATGATGGACAATGTCTTTTGAATACAAAACCCCTTCGAAAGATTTACCAAAAATAAACCTAAGAGTTTTACATGAAAAATCTAAATTCTTTGATCGAAAACCTTAATGGTCTTTGCCGTAAAGGTCTTGAAGAAGCCGCACAATTTTGCGTAAGCGAGACGCATTTTACGATTGATTTTGACCATCTATTTTATACGCTTTTGGGATATAAGGCCTCTGATCTCACGGTTATTTTAAAATATTATGACATTGATGAAAAAAAAGCACGCCAGCAGTTAAAAAATTCAATTGATCAATTCAAACGAGGCAACAATAAAACACCTGGATTATCCCCGCAGGTTATCACCCTACTGGAAAGAGCTTGGATTATGTCTTCTCTCCACTTAAAGCAAGGACAAATTCGTACAGCAGCCCTTTTAATGGCTGCACTCAAAACAGAAGAGTTATTAGGAACGCTTGTTAATAGTTGTCCAGAGCTCCTAAAAATTCCAAGAAACCAATTGGAAGAAGACATCAAAGAGCTCATAAAATCAAGCCCAGAAAATGCAAATCCGCGCTCAGAAAAAAACGCAGAACATACCCTCAATGCAACAAAAACTCCCGCTCTTGATCAATTTACAATTGATCTTACAAAACAAGCAAGTGAAGGCAAAATTGATCCAATTGATGGACGCGACAATGAAATTCGGCAGTTGATCGATATTTTATCCCGTCGCCGTCAAAATAATCCGATCCTCACAGGAGATGCTGGTGTTGGGAAAACAGCCATTGTTGAAGGATTAGCTTTACGTATTCACGAAGGACACGTTCCTGAAAGTTTAAAAAATGTTTCACTCCGAACCCTTGACCTGGGCCTCTTAGAAGCTGGTGCCGGTATCAAAGGTGAATTCGAACAACGACTCAAGTCCGTTATTCAAGA
The DNA here is from genome assembly GCA_016869935.1 of Alphaproteobacteria bacterium. Lineage (GTDB taxonomy): Bacteria > Pseudomonadota > Alphaproteobacteria > UBA7879 > VGCX01 > VGCX01. The sequence continues at coordinate 23,593 of VGCX01000010.1, read as the reverse complement.
AGTCCAAGGATCTATAAACCCTATTATTCTCTTTATTGACGAAGCGCACACATTAATTGGCGCAACAGATAAAAATAATGATGCAGCCAATCTTTTAAAACCAGCTTTAGCGCGAGGGGAACTTCGAACGATTGCAGCAACAACTTGGAAAGAATATAAAAAATATTTTGAAAAAGACCCAGCCCTTACACGTCGCTTTCAAGTCGTTGATGTAAAAGAGCCAACAGAAGAGCAAGCGATTTCTATGCTGCGAGGCCTTGTTCCTGCTCTTGAACACCATCACCAAGTTTTAATTTTGGATCAAGCCATTCAGGATGCTGTTAAGTTATCAAATCGATATATAGGGAATCGACGGCTCCCCGATAAAGCCGTCAGCCTTTTGGATACTGCCTGTGCGCGAGTGAATGTCGCACAACACTCGGTACCAGAACCCATTGAAGACTTAAACCATCGCATTAATATTCTGACTAAGGAACTTGAGTTCCTTGAAAAGGAAGAATCCAAAGGTCATGGCCCCCACGACAATAAAAAGCAAGACCTTAAAAAAGACATAGAAAGTCTAGAAAAAAAACTATCGCCCTTACATAAACGATGGGCAGAAGAAAAGGAATTAGTCCATAAAATTAAAGTCCTGCAAAATGATGCCAATCATCATCTGCAAGAAATCCAATCTCTTCGAAAAGAATTAGACACCCATCAAAAAGAATCTTCCCTCGTTCCTCTATGCGTTGATGGAATAGTTGTCGCCCAAGTTGTATCGTCATGGACGGGTATTCCCTTAGGTAAAATGGTTCGAAATGATGTGGAATCTCTTTTGTCCTTAGAGTCAATTTTAAACCAACGATTGATTGGACAAAAAGACGCTCTTGCGACCCTTACAAAACATATTTTAACATACAGGGCCCACTTAGATGAACCTGGAAAGCCAGTTGGGGTCTTTTTACTTGCAGGACCCAGCGGTGTTGGAAAAACAGAAACAGCGCTAGCCCTTAGTGACGCCCTTTATGGGGGCGAAAAGAACCTTATCACCATTAATATGTCTGAATACCAAGAGGCCCATAGTGTTTCAACCTTGAAAGGATCTCCTCCGGGTTATATTGGCTATGGTCAGGGGGGTGTTTTGACAGAGGCTGTAAGACGTCATCCATATAGTGTAATTCTTTTAGATGAAATCGAAAAAGCGCATACGGATGTTCTAGAACTTTTTTATCAAGTTTTTGATAAAGGCGTTTTGGAAGATTCAGAAGGAATTCCTGTCAGTTTTAAAAATGCCATTATTTTAATGACAACAAACCTTGGCACAGAAACGCTTATGGATCTTTCTCTTCAGAAAAAAACCGAGGCGCCCGCTTTAATTGAAGCAATACGACCAGAACTTATTGCGCACTTCAAGCCTGCCCTTTTAGGGCGCATGACCATTGTCCCTTTCCTTCCCCTCAACCCAACAGAAATGAAAGAAATTGTTCAGTTAAAGCTCAATAAAATTGCCCTTAGATTTCAAGATCACTACAAGGCAAAATTTTCCTATCAGCCTGAAGTCGTTGAGTACCTAACAGAAAAATGTACTGATATTCAAAGCGGTGCCCGAAACATTGACGCCTTGATCAATCAAAACATCCTTCCTCTCCTATCAGTGGAAATTTTAAATCAGGTCAAAAATGAATCTGTTTTTAGATCAATGGAATTAAAAATACAGGGAGAAGAATTCACATGCTCTAAAATGCGAGATTAAAAAAATTTTCTCTCAGGCATAGAAGCAATCGTTGATCCCGTCATAATAGACCAATACGTCCAAGATTTTATATCCATAATACCTGGGGGCAGTTGATGCAGCGCTTCTTTAAACGCTGCGATCCCTAAAGAGTCTTTCACTGTTATAACATCCTCTAAAGTTCCATAAGTCATTACATGCGCCAAAAAAAGATAAGGATCCTCCAAGGCTTGTTCTGGTGACTTATACCAAACAAGACGCCTTGCAACATTTTTAAGTTCTTGTGTTTGAGGAATGATCAAGGGCAGATGCTCCGTTGTTGTTGGAGTTCGTCAATACGTTTTAAAATAGTTCGCTCATCCAACTTTTTTACAGCCTGCACCAAGCGATCTTTAGTTTCTGGTGAAAGCGTTTCTAAGTCACCTTCTTTAAAATATGTTAAGGCTTTCAAAGTAATTTGAGGATTAAACCGCCTTCCATACATAAGAGACCCTGCCGCTAGAACTGTCGCAAGGTCAATCCCTTCAAGTAGTAGCGCATCAATATCACTATAATCTTTAGCTGTCGCCCTTTTTTGAACAACCGTTGCTTTCATGGCCGCAAGGTCTAGAAGTGTTGCTATTTTTATTCCAGGCCCCTTCAAAATATCCGGTGACTTAATATATTGAAACGTCAGCCCACCAAAAAACGAAACATTGACTGGTCCATTTCTATCCACAAGACAGGTTAATGTATTATTTTCTTTTTGAAGTATTTCTGCTTCCTTTAAATAAGGCACTTTGTCATAAAGAGCATCAGGATCAAAGTTCTCTTTTGAAAAAAAATCAAAATCAACAGAAATTCTGTGACCCAACCTTAAGGCAATCGCAGTCCCGCCACAAAGAACAAAATGAGAAGGCGTATCTTTGAGCTCTACAAATAGAGCTTTTTGTGGGCCAGGTAAAACAGAAAGATTGGGAACACAAAAAGACGTATTATTTCTCTCCATTATCGTTACCTCAAAACTTTCTTACATGTGCATGCACAAGCGTTTCATGAGTCGCCTAGTTGTGACCCTCATCAAAGATTTTCTGGGTCAATCCAGCCTATATTGCCATCAGAACGCATATGAACCACATTTAATCCACCGTGAGCGCTGTTTTTAAAGAAGAGGACATTTTCTCCTTCAAGATCCATCCGCATCACAGCCTCGCTCACTGTTAGCGTTGGAAGATTTTTTGTTAATTCTGCAACAACAGCCGGCTGAGCATGATGCTCTGTTTCTTCTTTTTCTTCATGATTCAGATATTCCCTACCAAGCACATACTGCTTTGCTTGAACATGCTCGCGGGCCCCATGATTATGATGGTCCCGAAGACGCTTTTTATAGCGACGCAGATTCTTTTCTATAATATGAACCGCTTGATCAACCGATGGATACGGTTCATCGGCTGCCCCTTCTGCCCGCACATAAATCCCATGCCCAACATGGACAGCAATCATTGTTTTAAAAAGATGTTTTTCTTTTCCAAGCGTTACATGGGCTTCAAGAGCCTTGCCAAAATATTTATCGACTACATGCCCAAGATGTTTTTCAACATGGGATCTTAAAGAATCACCCGTATCAACATGCTTTCCTGAAATATCTATTTTCATCTTATTCTCCTATTTTAAAACGCTACAAATTAAAATCTTGACCTAAATAAACGCGCCGAACATCTGCGTGTTTAATGATCATTTTTGGGGTCCCTTCCGTTAAAATGACTCCATCATTCAAAATATAAGCACGATCAACGATTCCCAAAGTTTCTCGCACATTGTGGTCTGTGATCAGGATGCCAATATTTTTTTCTTTTAGATGCATCACAAGATTTTGAATATCATTCACCGCAATTGGATCAATCCCTGCAAAGGGTTCATCCAACAAAATAAATTGAGGATTTGTCGCAAGGGCACGCGCAATTTCCACCCGACGGCGTTCTCCCCCAGACAGAGAAAGAGCGGCAGTACGGCGCAAGTGCGTGATCGAAAATTCTGCCAATAATTCTTCCAGGCGCGCTTCTTGCCTTTCCTTAGAAAGGTGAATGGCCTCTAAAGCAACCCGAATATTATCCTCAACAGACAGCCCTCTAAAAACAGAGGCCTCTTGGGGCAAATATCCAATGCCTAAGCGGGCTCTTCGATGCATCGGCAGCATTGTTACGTTATGGTTATCAAGAAAGACAGTACCATAATCCGGCTTAATAAGGCCGCACATAATATAAAAGCAAGTTGTTTTACCCGCACCATTTGGACCTAAAAGCCCAACGACCTCGCCTTGAGAAATTGATAAAGAAATGCCCCGAAGAACAGGCCTTTTTCTATAAGCTTTTCCTATATTATCTGCGCGAAAAATCAGGGTGTTTTGTGTTACAGTCATTTTTACTCATTCGACACAAGCAGTGCACTCACTTGAGAACATTTTTTTGGTTTTGATTGACGTGGATTATGATTTAAGACGCGCGTGATACCTGTTTTTTGATTCATCACTCCATAGGCCCCTCGGACACTATTCTTATGATCATTCACTGTCACGTTTCCTTCAAGGATAATTTCTTCCGTTTCTAAATCATAGATTCCATCATCCCCTGTTGCAACATGGTTTGGATTTTCAATTTTAACGTTTTTAAAGGCCTTAATAAGATAAATTTTATTTTTCTTCTCCCCTGTTGAAAAATAAGCCTCTACTTTTTCTGCCGTTAGTTTAGAGGTGCCTTTTATAATACTAACGCGGCCAAGTGCCGTTGCTTTATTGAATTCTTTTTCAAATCGAATTTCATCTGCATTAATATGAACTGGTTCTTGCGTACTAGTGATATCAGCAAAGGACAAAGAAGTCACCCCCATCATAAGAAGGCAAAAAAACCATTGAATGTGTTGGTTTCTGTAGACCATATTTCCTCGTTTATTTTGAGTTAAAAATTGTCAGGGACGCATTTCCCTTAAACACAAAAATTTTCTTTTTATAATCAAACCAAAACTCTTGTGCAGAGGTTACACCATCTGGCCCTTTTCCTTCAATAGAATTTGAGCCATAAATCATCCCCTCTTTAAAATCAATTTTTGCGTCTTTAGTTGTTGCATGGTTATCTCTATCATAGGTTAGTTGTACGCCATCGTAAAGATAAACACTCTCTGTTTTATTGGCGGTCATCTGCCCTTTATTAGACTGAGCCCACACAGTCTTTCCATCTTTTAATTTCATTGTCCCTTGAACGTTCGTTAGAATAACTTGATCATCGTCTTTTTGCTCTGCGAGTGATGCTGTAAGCTCATACGGTTGCAGGTCACTATCTACGCCAACAATTTTAGGATTTGTGACCGTTTTTTTATCAAGATCAACGGATTCCACAGAAATCTGAGGCAATGATTTTATAGACTCTTCTTCTAAAAACTCTGCAATATAAGGCCAAACGACTAAGCCCAGAATTAACAAAACCCCCACAATTACCAAACTATTTTTTACAAATCGACGTCGCTGATGCGTGTCTTTTACCGTTTGAATAGAAGGAAGTACCCGATTCGTCATTAGAGCCCTATAGTAAATCCATTCTTAAAAGATCATGAATGTGCAGCAAGCCCAGCGGTTCTTTTTGATCATTCACAACAAAAAGGCTTGTTATTGTTCCCGTCATTTTATGCAAAGCTTCTTCTACCAATGATGTTGGAGCAATGATTTTAGGGTTGCGGGTCATAATTTTTACCACAGAGTCTCTTAAAAGGGTTGGAGACATATGACGCCTTAAATCCCCGTCAGTAATCACGCCAATCAATCGGTTTGCTTTATCAACAACGCCCACACATCCAAAGCTTTTATTGGTCATCACAAGCAAGGCTTCTTCCATAAGGGCTTCATCGCTAATTAAAGGAACATGAGGCGCGGTGTGCATCACTTCGCTGACTCTTTTCAAGCGAGCGCCTAAATGTCCCCCTGGGTGCAAGGCTTTAAAATCCTCTTTCGAAAAAGCCTTCTGCTTTAAAAGTGCAACAGCAAGGGCATCCCCCAAGGCTAACATCATGGTTGAGGACGTAGTGGGAGCAAGGCCATTGGGACAAGCTTCTGGCATTGAAGGAATGATGAGCGCTATATTAGCTAACTCACTTAAAGTGCTTTCTTTTTTTTGGGTAACCGCAATAAGAAAAATCCCATGCCTTTTTGCAAAAAATAAAATGTCACTTAATTCTTTGGTTTCGCCAGAATTTGAAAGAGCCAAAATAATATCTTGCGTTGAAATCATCCCAAGATCCCCATGGCTTGCTTCCCCAGGATGGACAAAAAAAGCTGATGTTCCCGTCGATGAAAAGGTGGAGGCAATTTTGGTTCCAATATGCCCGCTTTTTCCCATGCCAGTCACGATGACACGCCCTTTTGTTTCTTTGATTTTTTGAACCGCTTGAATAAAGGAATCACCAAGAGATTCTTTCAAGGCCTTTAAAGCCAAAGTCTCTTGTTCAATAACATCCCGTCCAATGGGTAAAGGTCCATGATCCATTTGAAGGCCTAACGTTCAGCAGGTCGATAATCACTTGTCTGAGAACGTCCTGTTTCCTTTGTAAAAGTATCATGAAACATCTTACCAACATCCTTTTTATAAACAGCGGTTGAATCAAGATCCTTAGGGTCGCCCATTTCTTCTAAAAGATCTTTTTCATTCTCATAGCTCTTTTGATAGACTACTTGTCGTAATTTAGAAGGTCTTTTAGAGGATGACTCTTGTTGGCTAAACTGACAGCTTGTTAAAAATAGGCCCACAAAACTAAGGGAAAGTAGAACTTTTTTCTGCATGATGCTTGATTCCTTGTTGACAAATATTTCTTTGAGACTATATCTCATATTAAGATGTATTAAAATACGTATATATCATGTCGTCAATCGTTAATATTTCTGGATACAAATTTATCACTCTTGTGAACCCTATTGCTCTACGGCCTAGACTCCGTAATATGTGCCTAAAGCTGGGGATTAAGGGGACAATTCTTGTAAGCCCTGAGGGCATTAATATGGTCCTTGCGGCCGAACGTGCCTCTTTAGATAAATTTATCGCCTATATTCGGTCAGATGAACGATTTGCAGATATGACCTTTAAGGAAAGTACAAGCGATAACCAACCTTTCAATAGAATGCTTGTACGCCTTAAAAAAGAAATTATTGCCTTTGATTTTCTTTTTGATCCTGCAAAAGATCAGGGAAAATATATTCAACCGAAAACATTAAAGTCTTGGCTTGACGAGGGACGTGATGTCGTTCTGCTGGACACTCGTAACGATTATGAAGTCGAGATTGGAACATTCAAAAACGCTTTAACCCCTACCATGAAAAGCTTTAAGGATTTTAAAAAAGTCGTAGCAGATTTAAATCCTGAAATGAAAAAGAAAACTATTGTGACTTTTTGCACAGGGGGCGTGCGATGTGAAAAAGCAGCACCCTACATGGAACAACAAGGATTTAAAGACGTCTATCAAATTGAAGGGGGTATTTTAAAGTACTTTGAAGACTGCGGTGGTGATCATTGGGACGGAGAGTGTTTTGTATTTGACCAACGCGTTTCTCTTGACCCAGCACTTCATCAAGGCGATCTTCTTCTGTGCTATCAATGCCGTCACCCTCTAACAACAGAAGATCAAAAACATCCTCGCTATATTGAAAATGTTTCTTGCCCTTACTGCGCTCAGACGCATACAACAAAAGAAGATCTTTTAACGACTCCCTGTTAAAAACAAAAATTTATTATAAAAAAAACCTCCCAAAAGGGAGGTTTTTGTTAAGCATATCTAAATAATTAGGCAGCTTCAGCCACAGTCGCCGCTGCTGCAACTTCTTCGAAAAGCTTCTTAAGAGGCTTATCTTTCTTTCCGTGGAAATCTTTAACCTCAATATCTGCTTTTTTCTTTGCGCAAAGATCTTTCGCCAAAACTCCAACAGTTTTTTGCATTTCAAGCGCCTTAAGCTGTGGCACAACTTGCTTGTACTCTGGAACTTCTGCATCCTTTGTTGCCAACTTCTTGACAATAACGTGACGTCCGTCCTTTTTAAACAGGCAGCCACTGCAAGCGCCCTCTTTAAGGATCTTGATTTTCTTCGCCGCATCGCTATCCAAGAGACGCTCTAAGTGTTCCTCTGGTAGGAAACCAATTTCCCCACCGCGCTCTTTTGTTGTCGCTTCAAGGGAGTGTTCCTTTGCAAGAGACCCGAAGTCTTGGCCAGATTGGGCCTTTTTCAAAACATCTTGAGCTTTTGCTTCATCATCCAAAACAATGATTGCCGTATTATAAACTTTTTTGCCAACTAAAGACTCTTTGATCTTTTTGTATGACTGAACCAAAGTTTCATCACTAATCATTTTGTTCAACTGACGCTTCAGCCAAATCTTTTTCATAATATCTAGCTTAGCAAGTTTAAGTTCAGAAACCATTTCAGGATCGTTTTCTAACTGATCTGTATCAACAGCATCCGCAAACAACAAATCAACCAACATCTGGTCGCGAATATCATTAAACACTGTCTCATCAGGAGCTGAACGAATTTCTTCAGGCAGAGACTGTTTGTATTGCAATACATCACTACGATAATAGGTGGTTTTATTGCCTTTTTTATCTTTGTAGGTTAAAACAGCTGGATTGGTTGATGATCCCTCTGCGGCGGCAACAGCTGTCTCTACGAAAAGAAAAACAGACAGAAGCCCAAGAATACTTTGTCTTATCATGGTATAACTCTCCTTAAAATCTAATTTTCTTCATCATGCCGCGAAACCTAAATCTATTCAAGGCATTTTTTAGATATTAATCAAATGTCTTTTTCAATACACCGATTGCTTTTTTCCTATCAGAGCTATAAAATCCAGCAAGTTTCTTAAGTAAGAGGACCCGAATGAAACAGACCAACGATATTCGTAAGTCATTTTTAGACTATTTCAAAAAACAAGGCCATGCCATTGTAAAATCAAGCCCTTTGGTCCCACAAAATGACCCAACGTTGATGTTTGCTAATTCAGGGATGGTCCAATTTAAAAATCTGTTTACGGGCCTTGAAAAGCGTGACTATACAAGGGCATCCACGGCGCAAAAATGTGTACGCGCCGGAGGAAAACATAACGACTTAGAAAATGTTGGATACACAGCGCGACATCATACGTTTTTTGAAATGCTTGGAAACTTTTCCTTCAGTGATTATTTCAAAGAAGAAGCTATTCATTTTGCTTGGGAGTGGCTGACAAAAGAAGCGGGTCTTTCCCCAAATAAACTTTATATAACCGTCTACTCTGAAGATGATGAAGCCGCCAATATTTGGAAGAAATTAACAGGCTTTGCCGATCATAAAATTATTCGCATCCCCACATCTGACAACTTTTGGTCTATGGGCGATACAGGCCCCTGCGGTCCTTGTTCTGAAATCTTCTATGATCACGGCGATCATATTTGGGGTGGCCCTCCAGGATCGCCCGAAGCGGACGGAGATCGTTTCGTAGAGATTTGGAACCTTGTCTTCATGCAATTTGAACAATTTGCGGGCGGAACACGCGTTGCGCTTCCTAATCCTTGTATCGATACAGGCATGGGACTTGAACGTATTGCCGCTGTTCTTCAGGGAGTTCATGACAACTATGACACGGATACATTCCAAACACTCATCCGTGCTGCAGCTGATGTTTTAGGCGTAAAGGTTACCTCTGAAAATAAGCCCTCTTTCAAGGTCATTGCAGACCATTTGCGCTCCACCAGCTTCTTAATGGCTGATGGAGTATTCCCTTCCAACGAAGGGCGGGGATATGTTCTCCGCCGTATTATGCGTCGGGCGATGCGTCACGCGCACATCTTGGGGGCCAAGGACCCCTTAATGTGGCAATTAGTTCAATCACTCATTGGTTCTATGGGCGCCACCTATCCAGAGCTGGAAAGAGCCCAAGAACTGATTGAAGAAACCTTGCGTTTAGAAGAAGAGCGATTCCAAGCAACCCTTGGACGCGGATTAAAATTGTTAGACCAAGAAGTTGCAAGCCTTTCAGCCGACCAAGAATTCCCAGGCGATGTGGCTTTTAAGCTTTATGATACCTATGGATTTCCTCTGGATTTAACACAAGACATTTTGCGCAACAAAGGGATTAAGGTAGACACCCCCGCGTTTGATGTATGCATGGAAACCCAAAGAGAAAAGGCCCGCGCTTCTTGGTCCGGATCTGGGGAAGAATCGGTAGATACGGTTTGGTTTGACGTTCGAGAAAAAAATGGATCTTCTGAATTTTTAGGCTACACCACCGAAAAAGCTGATGGGCAGGTACTGGCTATTGTCACAGATGGCAATCTTATTGATGTGCTTAAAACGGGACAGGAAGGGCTGATCCTTATGAACCAAACTCCATTTTATGCAGAATCCGGAGGACAAGCCGGCGACCATGGAACAATGACCGGAGAGGATGGTCTGCATCTTCAAGTTCTTGATGTTGTCAAAAAACTAGAGGTGCTTTATGTGCATCGTGTTAAAGTTTTATCGGGAACATTAAGCAAAAAGACAAATCTACATATGCAGGTAGATCACGAACGACGCTCTGCCCTAAGAGCCCACCACTCAGCAACGCACCTTCTTCATGCAGCCCTTCGCAAAGCGTTAGGGCCATCCGTAACACAAAAAGGATCTTTGGTGCTCCCTGATCGCCTACGGTTTGATTTTAACTGCCCTAAAGCCGTTTCAAAAGAAATTTTGATGCAAGTAGAGCGGGAAGTAAATCAACAAATCCGCATCAACACACCCGTCGTTACCCGCCTTATGACTCAAGAAGAAGCGGTGGCCAAAGGTGCCATGGCCTTGTTCGGTGAAAAATATGGCGATGAAGTTCGTGTCATTTCCATGGGAGAAGAAAAACACAAATCTTATTCTACAGAGCTCTGTGGAGGTACACACGTCAACCAAACAGGAGATATCGGTTTTTTTAAGATCGTCAGCGAAGGAAGTGTTTCCGCTGGTGTGCGTCGGATTGAAGCGTTAGCTGGGCAATCAGCAGCGGTGTATGTAGAAATGATTGAAGATGTGTTGTCTTCTACAGCAGATCTTTTAAAAACAGCGCCTACAAAAATCTATGAACGAATTGAGCTCCTTTTAGAAGAAAAGAAAAAATTAGAACGAGACCTTGCAAATGCGAAGCAGCATTTTCTGAAAGGGGGAAGCAGCAATACTCAAGATATTGAAACGATTAAAGGTATTTCTGTTTATATCAAAGAGCTACAAAACGTGCACCCCAAAGATATGCGTCCTATGATTGATCAGTTAAAGCAAACCTTAAAATCAGGAATTATTGGCTTATTTTCCGTCAATGAAGGTAAGGTTTCTGCAATCGTTGCCGTCACCAAAGATCTTGTCGATCAATGGAGCGCTGAACAGCTTATTCACCCTGTTAAGGAAGCCTTGGGCGCCCAAGGGGCAGGGGGCCGCGAAGATATGGCACAATGTGGCGGGAATGACCCAGTTCTTATTTCAGCTGCCATAGAGGCGCTGAAGAAAGCACTCTAATACATACGTCCCTTTTTTAAGCAGGCGTTAGAGAAAAAGCGACGGCTGTGACTGAGCGAGGTGATCTTGTATTGCCTTCTCTTGTGCTGTGCGAAATAAAGTCTCTGCCTCTAACTTTCCTATTCTTTTTGAAAGGCTTTCTTGCTCATCGCGTAAAAAAAGCTCTTTTATCTGCCACCCCCAATGATAGGACCCCATATCAGCTTGTTTATTGACAACACGATGACAAGGAATAAGTCCTGCAATAGGATTAGCGCCAATGGCTGATCCTACTGCGCGGGACGCACTAGGGTGGCCAATTTTTTCTGCAATTGATTGATAGGAAACAATTTTTCCTTCTGGAATATTCAAAAGCTCATGCCACACAGCCCTTTGAAAAAGCGTACCCCATAACTCTAATGTTGTAATTTGAGGCAAGTCTCCCGCCAAAGGTGTCCATAAAGACTTACGCCAAGACATCCTATTTTTGGCATCAAGCAATACGCTACTCAATCCTTCTTCTGTTTGAGAAAAACCAATAAAGACAAGAGAATTACCCCTCATGGCACATAAAGAAAAAACGTTCGAGGCAACTGCTTTTGTTGTATAAGATATCGTTTCCCCTTTTCCTTGAGTATTTAAAAGGTCAAGAGGTGCATCTTTCTTAAGCGTGATCTTCTCCTGCCAAGGTCTCCATAACATAATGTATCATTCCTTCCATTACACGGCGATCCTCGCACTCTGCCATTAAACGAATTAATGGTTCTGTTCCAGAACGACGCACTAACAACCGACCCCCTGCTTTCTTCAAAGTGACTTCGGCATGCGCTATACTTTCTTGGACTTTTGGATTTTGCAATAATTCTTTTGATCGATATTGATAATTGTTCACAATTTGAAGAATTGGCGTAAAAACATGAAACACATGACTAGCTGGTTTTTTTTCTTGCACCAAGAGCCTCAAAACTTGAAGCATTGCAACCAAACCATCCCCCGTTGTTCCATAATCTCGAAGAATAATGTGACCTGATTGCTCACCCCCAACGTTAAGATTTTTAGCCCGCATCGCTTCAATGACATACCGATCCCCTACATCTGTACGGAGCATGGTAATACCTTGCTTTTGAAAATACTGCTCTAGGCCTAAATTCGACATCACTGTTGCTACAACGGTGTTATCAGAGAGACGCCCTTGCTTGGACCATAGGGTGCCAATCATAGCCAAGATCTGATCGCCATCGACGATTTGACCTTTTTCATCAGAAAAAATAACACGATCTCCATCCCCGTCCAAAGAAATACCTACGTGTGCTTGGTGCGCTAAAACAGCTTCCCGCATAGCGACTGTATTTGTTGCCCCACAATCTTGATTAATGTTATTTCCATCCGGGTTAATGCCAATTGGAATCACTTCTGCACCAAGTTCCCATAAAATAGTTGGCGCAATTTTATAAGCGGCGCCGTGGGCACAATCAATCACAATTTTCAAACCATCAAGACGAATATCTTTTTCAAAAGATGTCTTCACGTGCTCAATGTACCGCCCCAAGGCATCATCTAATCTTTTAGCGTGCCCAAGCTTCTCTGCTGGAGGTAGATCATCCTCTGAAAATTCATAGAACCGCTTTTCTATAGACTTTTCCACTACATCTGGAAGTTTATAACCATCGGGTCCAAAAATTTTAATACCATTATCATAGGATGGATTATGAGACGCGGAAATCATAATGCCCAAATCAGCACGCAACGATCGAACAAGCATACCAATTCCGGGTGTAGGCATTGGACCTACCAAAACCACATCAAATCCTGCAGAAATAAACCCTGAAGTTAGAGCGGGCTCTACCATGTACCCCGAAAGACGTGTATCTTTACCGATAACGACCAGATGGCGATGGGCTCCATTAATGAACTCTAGTCCTATAGATTGGGCCAATCGAACAAGGTTATAAGAAGAGAGGAAGCCCTCGTTGGCACGGCCCCTAACACCATCGGTTCCAAAGATACGTCTTCCCATGGCTGCTATGCCTGCTTTTCTGAACCAGAAGGTTGATCCGAATCTTTTTCTAACGCAAAGGAAGAGACTTTTTTCTTTGGCTTCTGTTCTTTTGCCCGTTCAAGGGTCTTCCCAGAAATAACTGTCTTAATTTCTTCTCCAGTGAGCGTTTCAAATTCTAAAAGTGCTTGTGCAAGATTCTCTAACTGCTGAGAATATTTGGTTAAAATATCTTGAGCCGTTTTGTATCCTTCATTAACAATCCGTGTTACCTCTTGATCAATTATCTTTGCGGTTTCGTCGGATATTTCGCGGCTTTGGCCTCCCATATATCCTAGAAAGTTTTCATTAGTGTCCCCGCGATAATTGAGAGGACCCATTTTTTCGCTCATCCCCCATTCTGTGACCATACGACGAGCTAGATTAGTTGCTGAACTAATATCAGAGGATGCCCCTGTTGTTACCTTTTGTGTTCCGAAAATTATTTGTTCCGCAACACGCCCACCCATAGCGACGGCAAGATCTGCTTTGAGTTTTGCAAAGGTATAAGAAACCCGATCACGCTCTGGAAGACGCATAACCATCCCCAGTGCTCGACCGCGTGGAATGATCGTTGCTTTGTGTATAGGGTCCGAATCAGGCAAATGAACACCGACCAAGGCATGACCCGCTTCATGGTAAGCAGTAATTTTCTTTTCTTCTTCGCTCATAACCATAGAACGTCGCTCTGCTCCCATAAGAACTTTGTCTTTTGCTTCCTCTAATTCTACAAGACCAACAACCCGTCGACCCTTGCGCGCTGCTAACAAGGCCGCCTCATTCACAAGATTCGCTAAGTCTGCCCCAGAAAACCCAGGGGTTCCCCGTGCAATAACGGCAACATCAACATCGGCAGCTTGAGGCACTTTCTTAAGATGAACCTCGAGAATCTTTTCCCGCCCTCCAACATCAGGAAGAGGAACAACAACTTGTCGATCAAACCGCCCTGGGCGTAAAAGAGCGGGATCTAAAACATCTGGTCTGTTTGTTGCAGCAATTACGATAATCCCCTGGTTCTCATCAAACCCATCCATTTCAACCAACAGTTGGTTAAGCGTTTGCTCTCGTTCGTCATTTCCACCCCCGTAGCCAGACCCTCGATGACGGCCAACTGCATCAATTTCATCAATAAACATGATGCAAGGGGCGCTTTTTTTTCCTTGGTCAAACATGTCCCGAACACGGCTTGCTCCAACACCCACAAACATTTCCACAAAGTCTGATCCTGAAATAGAAAAGAATGGAACCCCTGCTTCCCCTGCAATCGCACGAGCCAAAAGAGTTTTTCCTGTTCCCGGAGACCCCATCAATAAAACACCTCTGGGAATACGGCCCCCGAGTCGCTGAAATTTCTTTGGGTCTTTCAAGAAGTCGACGATTTCTTTTAATTCCTCAAGGGCTTCATCAATTCCCGCGACATCTTGAAAAGTTACTTTAACTTTTTGCTCCTCCAGGAGTTTAGCTTTAGAACGACCAAAGCCCATAGCACGATTGGCCCCCACTTGCATCTGGCGGTAAAAATAAATCATAACACCAAAAAACAAAAGCGTTGGAAGAATGGACAAAAAGAGATTCATCAAAAAAGATTGACCTTCTTCTCGATCTGCTGCTGTCACTTTAACCCCTTGTGCAGCTAGCTCGTCTGCAACACCTACGTTATCTGGGATTTTTGTCACAAAAGGCACGCCCTCTGTGTTTTTCCCAACAATCGTATCTCCGCGCATAACAACAGAATCTACATGCTTTTGGGTGACGGCTTTTTTAAACTCTGTGTAGTCTAAGATAGTTCCTGTAACTTTTTGGCTGGATGCATCAAAAAGATTATAAAAAAAGACAAGGCCTAAAACAACCAGAACAAGCAACCAAAAATTGCGTTGGTTCATATTCATTGAGAGACGCTCCTTTTACATGAAATTAAGAAAAATAGTGTAATCGACACTCTAGCACGGTCTTTTGGACTTTTGAATCCCTAAAGTTTGAAATACAAAAGCAATTTAGAAGTGTCCTATTGCCTTTAGAAAGATCCTATGAGAATCCTATACTACCCACAGAGAGCCTTAGAAATCACCCAAGATCCACTTTAATCGGCTTCACGACTGCCAGCCCATTCTTTCCTGACGTTATTTCAACCATATCCCCTTCTTTAATTTTTCCATCCAAAATGAGCATAGCCAAAGGATTTTGAAGGAACGTCTGAATCGCACGCTTTAAGGGACGGGCGCCATATATGGGATCATACCCTTGATCTCCTAACCACTGCTGCGCTTTATCATCTAAAGACAGGGTAATCTTTTTGGAGGACAACAATTTTTGAAGACGTGCTAATTGAATATGAACAACATTCGAAATATCTTCCCGTTTTAATCGACTAAAGAGCAGAATTTCATCTAACCTGTTCAAAAACTCTGGTCGGAAGGCAGCTCTCACAACTTCCATGACCTGAGGACGCACTGATTCTACCTCTTCATTTTCTTCAAGGTTAGCGATCACATCGCTTCCAAGGTTGGAGGTTAGAATGATTAAGGTATTCCTAAAATCAACGGCATGACCCTGTCCATCTGTCAAACGACCATCATCTAAAACTTGAAGCAAAATGTTAAACACATCAGGATGGGCTTTTTCCACCTCATCAAATAAAATGATTTGATAGGGTCGACGACGCACAGCCTCCGTTAAAACACCCCCTTCTTCATATCCTACATATCCTGGAGGAGCTCCCAAAAGCCTTGACACCGCATGCTTTTCCATAAATTCGGACATGTCAATACGAAGAACTGCCGACTCGTCATTAAACAAAAAGGCAGCCAGTGATTTTGCAAGTTCTGTTTTTCCAACCCCTGTGGGACCCAAAAACAAAAAAGATCCAATAGGTCGATTAGGATCTTGGAGCCCTGCACGCGAGCGTCGAACTGCATTGCTCACAGCAACCACCGCTTGACGCTGACCCACAACACGCTTATGAAGCTCATCCTCCATTTTAAGCAGTTTATCTTTTTCACTGGCCAGCATTTTATCAACAGGAATCCCAGTCCATTTGGACACAACAGCGGCGATATGTTCGCTGGTCACTTCTTCATTGACCATTTGCTGTCCATTGGAAGTAGACGCATTTTTTAGTTGTTCTTCCAATTTAGGGAGCACCCCGTATTTTATCTCTCCCGCTTTTGCAAAATCACCGTTGCGTTCAGCAGTCGCCAAATCATTCCGAGCTTTTTCTAACTTTTCTTTCACATCCTGGGCTTGAGATAATTTCTGTTTTTCTGCTTGCCAGAGAGAGGCCATATCCTTTGCTTTGACTTCTAGTCCTTCTAGCTCTTTTTCCAGTTCTTGAAGACGGGTTTTTGACCCCTCGTCGGTTTCTTTTTTCAAAGCCTCTCGCTCAATCTTTAGTTGCAACACCCGTCGATCAAGTTCATCCAATGCCTCTGGCTTTGAATCTACCTCCATCCGCAAACGACTTGCGGCTTCATCCATAAGATCGATTGCTTTATCAGGCAAGAATCGATCAGCAATATAACGATCTGAAAGCGTCGCTGCTGAAACAATAGCACTATCCGTAATTCTGACACCGTGATGGAGTTCATATTTTTCCTTCAGTCCTCGCAAGATAGAAATAGTTTCTTCCACCTTTGGCTCTGACACAAACACAGACTGAAAGCGCCTTGCAAGCGCTGCATCTTTTTCAATGTACTGACGGTATTCATCCAACGTTGTTGCCCCAATACAATGCAGTTCGCCCCGTGCAAGGGCAGGCTTTAACATATTGGATGCATCCATAGCCCCATCCGTTTTCCCAGCACCAACCAAGGTGTGAAGTTCATCAATAAAAAGAATTAAAGACCCTGCTGCTGCATCCACTTCTGAAAGAACCGCCTTTAACCGTTCCTCGAATTCTCCTCGATACTTAGCCCCTGCAATAAGAGCCCCCAAGTCTAAAGCCATAAGTTTTTTGTGTTTTAAACTTTCAGGAACATCCCCATTAACAATGCGTAACGCTAACCCTTCAACGATCGCTGTCTTTCCAACCCCCGGTTCTCCAATAAGAACTGGGTTGTTTTTAGTGCGTCGCGAGAGCACTTGAATCGTTCGCCGGATTTCGTCTTCTCGACCAATAACAGGATCTAATTTTCCCTTACGGGCAGCTTCTGTTAAATCGCGTGCATATTTTTTCAAGGCATCATACGTATCTTCAGCACTAGGCGAATGGGCACTGCGACCTTGGCGCATGGCGTTAATAGAGCCCCTCAACCCTTCTGCTGTAACACCTCCTGCTGCTAAGGCCTGTCCTGCGGGGTCAGTTTTTTGTAATACAATCCCTAAAAGAACATACTCAAGAGTTACATAACTATCCCCTGCTTTTTTTGAAGCTTCTTCCGCAAGGGCAAAAGCCTTGGCTACATCGGGGTCAGCAGAAATCTGTCCCCCTCCTGTAACTGTTGCCATTTTTTTAAGCGTTGAGTCCACGTGATTTTTTACAATAGCAAAGGATCCCCCTGCCCCTTGGATAAGAGAAGCCCCTAATCCCTCAGGATCTTCAACAATCACTTTTAAAATGTGAGAAAGTGTGAGTCGTGCATGGTTAGCGTTCTGTGCAGCGGTTTGAGCCGATTGTAAAAACCCCTTAACGCGATCCGTATAAAGATCAAAATTCATGATTAGATCTCCTTAAAACTTGGTTCAATTGTAATAGGAAAGAGAGTCTTTATCAAGATCTTGCTAGTCTCACTTCTATCTGAACTTATTCAGAGTTTCGAAGACGTTTTTTATATGTTTTTTATAAAAAAGCTTCTTTTTATTAAAAAATTTTAGTAAAATCTTTTGAAAGACTTGAAATATGCCACAAAAATCCAATATCTTCAGTATATGTTAGTAAACTACATCTTTAAAAAGGATTGTGAATGGGACTTGTAACACATAATGTTATTGACCTTGAACTTGAACGTAAAAAGCGCTTTAATCCTTCTCTTAATGCCATTCGCTTTGTTTGTGCCTTAGAAGAAACACTTTCAGACACACCAAGAGACCAGTATTTGATGGTCTTGAAAGAGTTTATTTATGCCATGGATCTTGGCGAACATCCTTTAACAGCCCTTGCGAAGGCGTGTCAAAAAAACTGTGATATTTTACATCTGTTTGTTTCGATTTTATTTGATATTACTCCCGATATTTTAGTTTATTTATTAGAGTACATCGAAAAAATTTATCCAAAAGACAAAGAAATAATTTCTCGTCTTAAATTGATCGCTGTTACTTTTCATACACGTGATCTTTCTCTAGAGAAGCTTTCCAATCTGTTTGATGTGAACCCAGAACTTTATCTTTTAAGATTTATTTTGGGTGAAGACGATCATTTTGAGAAATATGCTCTTTTTTCCAATGCAAATGTTTTAAAATTCCCAGAGACTGTGATTTAAGTTTTTAGGGTAGAGACTGTAAAAGCGAATTAGCAGAATTGCTAATTAAAGCCGCCCTGCGCCAAGGCTTCGGGTGGCACTCCTAGCCCTACCCCGCTTCGGGTGACCGCCCGGTGGCCTACCACCCGAACCCCGGATCAAGTCCGGGGGTAGGATGGTGGGCACTATAGGGCTCGAACCTATGACCCGCTGATTAAGAGTCAGCTGCTCTACCAGCTGAGCTAAGTGCCCACACCTGGTATTAGGATTTACCAAACCTTCGCTTCGTTGTCGATAGTTTTTTACTGATATCGAGGAATTTTAAGAGATTGGTTTAAATCAGCATTCAATAAAAGACCAACACCAACCATAAGGGTAATTAAAGATGTTCCCCCATAAGAAATGAAAGGCAGGGGTACCCCAACGACGGGAACAAGGCCTATAACCATCGCCATATTAATAAAAACATAGATAAACAAAGACATTCCCATACCAAATGCCAGCAACCGTCCAAAAGCACTACGACAGCGCACAGCGATCATCAGGCATTGAAAAATTAAAAGCCCATACAGGGTAATTAAAATAAAGGCTCCCACAAGCCCAAACTCTTCACAAAACATAGTAAAAATAAAATCTGTTTGTTTTTCTGGTAAAAAATTAAGATGACTTTGGGTTCCCTTTAAAAATCCTTTGCCAAAAACTCCCCCAGACCCTAAAGCAATTTTTGACTGCAAAATATGATACCCTGACCCTAAAGGATCTTCTTCTGGATTAATAAAAGTTAGAATCCTTTTCTTTTGATAGGTTTTTAAAAACCCCCACATAACGGGAAGGGTTGCTAAAAGCCCTCCAAAAGCACCCACAAAATACCAAAGCTTAGCCCCAGCCACAAACATAAGAGAAATTCCAATAATGATCAAAAGAACCGCTGTACCAAGATCAGGTTGCTTTAAAACCAGAATCGCTGGAACAAAAATGAATAAAAGAGGTCCCCACAAAAACTGAGGGCTTTCTATTTCTTCTAAACTTAGGCGATGATAGTAACAGGCAAGGGTTAGAACGAGCCCTATTTTCATCAGTTCAGAAGGTTGCAATCGAAAAAAACCAACACTAATCCAGCGCTGCGCCCCCATGCCTATCATTCCAAATATTTGAACCAATACTAAAAGGACGAGCGCGGTTCCATAAATGATATACGCATAACGCATCAGAAGATTTGCATCAAGGAGTGCCACAACGATCATCAGGGCAAAACCCACAACAAATTTAGTCATCTGAGAAAAAGCCCAGGGAGAAAAACTCCCTCCACCAGCTGAATATAAAAGGATAAATCCGATAAAAGACAAAAGACAAATAAGACCTATAATAGAAAAATTAAGATCTTTGATTTTCTGTTGCCAGGTCAAAGATTGTTCTTGGGCAACCATTCTTATTTCCTTTCCATAACTTCTTGTGTCTTTTTCAAAATTTTACTCGCAATTGGCGCAGCAACCATACCCCCAAAGCCCTTATGCTCAGCAATGACCGCAACCACGTACTGCGGAGCATGGGTAGGCGCAAAACCCACAAAAAGAGCATTATCACGCAAGTGCCAAGGGATAGCCGCATCTTTACGGCCTCCTTGTTGTCTCTCTTGCATAGAAATACGCCTAACCTGAGCCGTTCCAGTTTTCCCTCCCATCGCATATTTTTCTTCTCGAATCCTTGTATGATAGGAAGTCCCCCCAGGAGAATTGACAACATCCACCAGTGCTTTTTGAAGGATGGATACACTATCTTGGTCAATCTCTATTTTTTCAAGAGGCGTTGCTTCATTTTGCCCCTTCAAAAGAGTTGGTTTTATTTTATATCCCCCGTTAACAACCTGGGCCATCATTACCGCCATTTGAAGGGGTGTCGATAAAATATAAGCCTGACCGATCGCTGTTAGAATCGTGTCCGCCATACGCCACTGTTCTTTTCGAACCCGCTTTTTCCAGTCAGGATCCGCTAAAAATCCTCCTGCTTCGTTTGGAAGATCAATCCCTGTTATGTCTTTAAGGCCAAAAAGTTTAGCCAATTCTAAAATTGGCTTTTCCCCAATTTTTGCAGCAAGATGATAAAAATAAACGTCACAAGAACGAACAATCGCTTGGTAAAGATTCACACGGCCATGCCCTTCTTTTCTCCAACAGTGGAATCGATGATTTCCGAGGCGATAATACCCTGGACAACTGTGTTCTTCATGGAGAGAATGCCCTGTTTGCAAAGCAGCAAGCGCCACAATAATCTTAAAGATGGACGCAGGGCTATATAATCCTGAAATCGCTTTATTTGTCATAGGTTTATAAGGATCTTTTAAAAGGGCATTCCAATTTTCTAGATCGATCCCATGATAAAAAAGCTCCGGATTAAACCCTGGAACGGAAATCAACCCCAAAACTTCTCCCGTATTGCTATTAAGAACAACAGCTGCCCCACTTTCAACTTTTTGCTCTTCAAAAACTTCTGCCATCGCGCGCTGCAAGTCTTCATCAAGCGTCAAATGCAAGTCATTTCCAGGAATAGGCGATACGTATTTCAGTTCACGAACCAACCGACCGCGTGCATCGACTTCCATGTCTTTTTGGCCAGATACACCTTTTAAATGATCTTCGTAAAAAGACTCAATTGCTGATTTTCCAATTTTTGCTCCAGGCATCATAAGCGCTTTATTCCCTTGTGCCTCCAAAGCACTGGGTGCAGATACATACCCAATAACATGGGCACCAATTTTTCCCAGCGGATACTGCCTTTTAAACCCATGCTCAATGTAAATCCCGGGGAGCGATAACATGTTCACCTCCAGTCGGGCTAATTGATTCCATGACAAATCATCGCGAATAACCGTTGGGAAAAATTTAGGACGCTGCTTGATTGATTTTCTGATAGCTGTCATATCCTCTTGGTTTAATTTTAATACGATCTGAAGAGTTTTGAGTGTTTGTTCCAGGTTTTCTGCATCTTCTGGAATTAAAATGGCACTATAATTTTGAACATTTTGTGCAAGAAGCCGATGATGACGGTCAAATATTTCCCCTCTTTGGGGAAAGATAAAGCGTGTTCTAATTCTATTATCATCCGACAAAGTCGCGTAACGATCTGAGTAAAAAACCTGCAAAACATAAAGACGACCCATAATCACAAGCAGCAAAAAGGCTTTAAAAAAAGCAATCCCTAAGATTCTTTGAACCGTTTTTTGGTAAGCTTGTTGTCGCACAGTCTGTCTCTATTGTTTTATTTTTCTAATCGACGTACTACTTTATTAAACCAAGGATAGAGAATGATCGCCAGTACATTTTGGCCAATTAGTGGAAAAATGGAAAGCCACTCAGACATCAAAAGACTGGAAATTCCCCATTCTAAAAGGGTTGCAGCGAACATAAAGATCCCAAATCCTCCCCACACAAACTTGAAGTTTAGCTCTTTAATATGATGTCTTTGCGTTAAAACAAGGGCATACAAAATAAGCAACACCAGAGATGTTTTCCCTAAGTAAGCACCACTCACTCCATCATCAAAAAGGCCTAAGCTAAACAAAGAAAAGGCTGAAAGTTTTTCAGTATTGAAAATGGCCCAATAATAAAGAAGAGGAAGAACAAAAAGGGGCTCTACTGGAAGCATCCTAAAAAAATAAAATTGCTCTACAAAAGAAAGCAAAAGCAAAATAAAGAAAGGCAACAGCTGATGCATCAAAAGCTTCAGTCTAAGCAGGATCAAATGCCTCATGATTCACCAACATTTGTATTGTCTCGTTTAAAACAGGTTCAAGAAGCATCACAAAAGACAAATGATCCACATCTGCAAAAGGCTGCACGAGTATGCTTTCCCCGTCTACTTCAGCAACGCGACCAACCGGAATGCCGGGAGGGAAAACACCCCCATGCCCTGATGTGTCCACAATATCCCCTTGTTGAATATTTTTTGCCTGAGCATACTTAAGAAAGGGCAGGCCGTTATTCGTGCCGGTTAATATTGCCTGTTCTTCCTTATCCCTGATTGTCACAGGGACCCGAGAATTAACATCCGTTATCAACAAAACATAAGAAAGATTCTTAGCTACATGGATCACACGCCCCACAAGTCCCTTTTGATGAAGGGCAACCTGCTGAGACTTTATCCCATCATCTGCGCCGGCTTCTATGACAATGCTCTTGAGATAAGGACGTTCGGGATACGCTAAAACTTTTGCTGTAACAGACGGCTTTTTTAAGTGATGCTTCACGGCAAGAAGTTGATTTAACTGACTGTTTTCCTTTTGCAGGCCCTCTAGCGACGCAACAAGGCCCTTTAAGCGATCAACTTCTTCTTCAAGGTGTTTATTCGTTTTGTGTGTTGTGGCCCAGGATACAAAAAAATCCTTGGTGTCACTTGCCCACTCAAACGGTTTATTAAAAACAAAAATAAAAGGACGCGCTACAGATAAAAGAGTTGTTCGTAGTTTATGAACGGCTGGTGAATCATTTTCGCTAAGAACAATAAGAGTTGCAGAAAGGATGATAAACAAAAAAGTAATGACCAGGCGATAATAAAGATGAAAGGAGGATCGCGTTTTCCTAAGCCAAAGTTTTTTATTAGAGAAAGGGATTCCTGGTTTCCACTGTTTCAACGAGGCTACCCCCCCTTATAGAGTTAATAATGCGACAGCAAAACGTTTTTAAGAGTGGACATATGCTCTAAAGCATATCCAGTTCCCAAAACGACACAAGACAAAGGATCTTCTGCAATAGACACAGGAAGACCTGTCGCATCCCGAATCACTTGATCAAGATCACGAAGAAGAGCCCCACCACCCGTTAACATAATACCCTTGTCAACAATATCCGATGACAGTTCTGGGGGGGTATTTTCAAGGGCTGTGCGAATGGCATCAACCATTGTTGTAACAGGTTCAATCAAACTTTCAGCCACATCTTTTGTCTTAATGGAAATTTCCT
>VGCX01000009.1 GCA_016869935.1 Alphaproteobacteria bacterium | reverse complement strand
TTAAACCCTAAAACGTCTTTGTAAAAAGCAAAAGACTTTTCGATATTTGTACAAGCAAGAGTTATGTGGTTGAGACCTTTAATTGTTGTCATAAAGATTTAGTCCTTTCTATCTTGTTCCTTCTTGTTGAACTACCGAGAATTCTTCGGTAGATGCGTTATCGTTTTTATTATGCAGTGTTCTGGAATTTCTGGACAACTGATTTTCTAATGATAGCTTTGTCTTTAATCGCGGCTTTTATCATACGTGCTTACTGTATAACAGAGGAGGGGGGCTAGTTTTTAGAGAAAAATCGTCTTAACAAACAAAAGTTCTACACAAATGGCCTGATATATGCTATAAGTTCTACATATTAAAGTAGTGACAAGGCGTAAGTGTAAGAATTTTGGTTCTTATGGAAAACGAGTGGGTAACTATCTACGAAACTGGGTAAAGCTCCAGCCTCATGATGTCCTATACGGATACCAATGCACCCAACCTCGGTCATCCTCGCGGACGCGAGGACCCAGTAGTTTCCCGCGCAAGAGGGAAGCTACTCAGCACTAGCCCAACCAATTAATATCAAAAGTTTGTGTGTCTTAATGCTCTAGCCCCCGGATTAAATCCGGGGTCCAATGGGTCCCTGCGTCCGCAGGGATGACAATCATTGGGGTTTCTCGGCCTACCCTTAGTGCAACTGTGGAAACTACATTACACACTCATTTTGCATAAGAGCCTAATTATTTAAAAAGCTAGTCTGTGTTCCTTAAAAAATAGTCTATTTTATTTTTTCCTTGAAAATTGGTATTCAGATTCCCAATTTTCAAGTATAATTAAAAAAACAAGTAAGAAAGCGGGTTTCCATGCTAGATAGACATAAATATTTAAAGAAAATCCAACAAAAATGCCATCAGTTTCCTGTTGTGGCCCTTCTTGGGCCAAGGCAATGTGGAAAAACTACGCTTGCAAAAGCCTATGAAGAATTGCTTAAAGCCAAAGGGCAAAAAATTCATCATTTTGATTTGGAAGATCCCGATGATTTGAATCTCCTGCAAAATGCAAAACTTGTTTTTGAACGCTTAGAAGGGTTAATTATTTTAGATGAAATTCAAAAACTTCCTAATTTATTTCCCCTGATTCGTGTGATGGTTGATACCTACCAAAAAAGATTTTTGATTTTAGGCAGTGCTTCAGCAGAACTTATTCATCAATCTTCTGAAACGCTAGCGGGGCGTATTGATTTTATAGAAATAACCCCTTTTCGTTTATATGAAACGAACCTTATGGATGATTTGTGGCTCAAAGGGGGATTTCCGTCTTCGTTCCTTGCTCAATCAGAAGAGGAGTCAATGAATTGGCGTAAAGCCTATGTTCGAACCTTTTTAGAACGAGATATTCCAGCCCTTGGTTTTGATATTAATCCCAGTCTCATAAGGCGATTTTGGAATATGCTTTGTGGGTATCATGGTCAAATTTTCAATGCATCAGAACTTGGAAATTCTTTAGATTTAAATCATAAGACTGTTCGAAGTTACCTTGATATTCTAACGGGGACTTTTATGATAAGAACCTTACAGCCATGGTTTGCTAATATTCAAAAACGCCAAGTCAAAAGTCCAAAAATTTATTTTAGAGACAGTGGTATTTTTCACACTTTTCTCGAGATTCCTTCAACAGAATCACTTTTAAATCATCATAAACTTGGATCCTCCTGGGAAGGGTTTGCGTTAGAGGAAGTTATTGCGGCCTATGCAGCTGAACCTCAGGATTGTTTTTTTTGGTCTACCCATGCGGGTGCTGAAATAGATTTATTGATCAATTCACCAAGGGGACTTGAAGGGTTTGAGTTTAAATTTTCCAATCACCCTAAAACAACGAGATCTATTACAGAGGCTATAGCTTCTTTAGATCTTAATCATGTCACTATTATTGTGCCTTCAAATGTTCGCTATCCTTTGAATGAAAAAGTGTCTGTCGTGGGGCTTCAAGAATTTGTTGCACAACAGTCATAATATTTTTTGCATGATGGAAATTATTGAATTGGTTGCTAATCGTATCGGTTGCCCAGATTCTAAAGGCGGTACCCCGTGCCGAGTTAACGCGATATCCTACAGCGATAATGGCTTCTAGGGTGTAAAAAAGAGCCTTTCTCACAACAGATCTTCTTCCTTCTTGTTGAACTACCGAGAATTCCTCGGTAGTTGAATCTTTGCTAAGTTCACCACTGGAATAAATGTTTTTAAGGTGTAAGGAAATATTATCAGGGGTACATTCAAACAACTCTGCCATATGTTTTTGCGTAAGCCATAGGGTCTCATGTTCAAATCGAACAGCAATAGAAATTTTACTGTCTGCTGTTTCGTAAAAAACAATTTCATTAGAGGGGAAAAGGTTCTCTTTGTTATTTTTAATCATTTTAAGACCTTTATTCAGTTTTTCCTTAAATAACTTTGCCAGTTGCCCACATGAATTTCAAGTTTATGCTAAATCCCCATCCCTTTCTTCAAAAGACTATGGTATATTTTTTTGCATGATGGAAGTCTTGACTAATAGAAACTCTTTTTTTGACCACTTGAACGATAAGCAACAAGAGGCTGTTCGGACAATTGACGGTCCTTTATTAGTGTTAGCAGGGGCAGGGACAGGGAAAACCCGCGTGTTAACCTCCCGTATGGCCCATATCTTACAGGAACAAAAAGCCTGGCCGTCAGAGGTTTTGTCCGTTACCTTTACAAACAAAGCCGCCGCTGAAATGAAGGAACGTCTGGCGCATATGACGGGTCAAGATCTTCGGGGGCTTTGGCTTGGCACTTTTCATTCAATTGGTGCAAGGATTTTAAGGCGCCATGCACCCTTGGTTGGGCTAAACGATGCCTTCACGATTATTGATCCTGATGATCAATTGCGGGTATTAAAGCAAATCCTAGAATCACGGGGTATGGATCACAAAAAGCAAGATGCCAAAACCTATGCCTATATGATTAATGCCTGGAAAGATCGAGGATGGCGGCCCGCACAAGTATCAAAAACAGCGTTTTTAGATGCGGCTCTTGATTTTGACCATAGCGTTCAAATTTATACAGAGTACCAAGAGCGATTGCAGGTGGTGAATGCGGCGGATTTTGGAGATTTACTTCTCCATACATTGACGATTTTTCAAACCCATCCCGATGTTTTGTCGCACTATCAAACTCAATTTAAATATATTTTGGTGGATGAGTATCAAGACACAAACATTGCGCAGTATTTGTGGCTCAGGCTCTTGGCACAAAAACATGAGAATCTTTGTGTGGTGGGGGACGATGATCAGTCTATTTATGGATGGCGCGGGGCAGAGGTCGGGAACATTTTAAGATTCGAAAAGGATTTTCCTGGGGCAAAAACTATTCGATTAGAACAAAACTATCGATCTACTGGCCACATTTTAGGGGCGGCTTCAGGTCTTATTAACCATAACAAAGGGCGCTTGGGAAAAACCCTTTGGACCGATGGGGGAGAAGGCGATCGGGTGATGGTCAAAGGTCTTCGAGATGGTCGAGATGAAGCCCGATGGATCGCAGAAACAATCGAAGAGTATTATCGCCAAGGAACATCCTATAAAGATATAGCAATTTTAGTACGGGCAGGATTTCAAACCCGCGAATTCGAAGAAAGTTTCATGAGTCTTGCAATCCCTTATCGGATTATTGGGGGGCTTCGTTTTTACGAACGGCAAGAAATCAGAGACGCTCTTGCCTATCTTCGCTTGGTTATGCAACCGAATGATGACCTGGCTTTAGAGCGCATCTTGAATGTGCCAAAGCGCGGCATTGGTAAAGCAACGGTTCAAAAATTTCACATGATAGCGCGGCAAAATCGCCAGCCCCTTTTCCAGGTGATTAAAAGCTTTTTGCAAACGGACGAATTGAAGGGGAAAACGCGCCTCGCTCTTCTGACGTTTGTGCAAAATATCGAACGATGGCAAGGTCTTTTAAAAACCCACCCTCACGATGAAATTACGATGATGATCTTGGATGAATCCGGATACACGGATATGTGGAAACAGGATAAGTCTATTGAAAGTACGGGGCGCCTTGAGAACCTGAAAGAACTGGTTGCTGCCATTCGAGAATTTCAAGATCTTCCAACGTTTTTAGAGCATGTTAGTTTGGTAATGGATGCAGCAACGGCCGCCAGCGATGATAGTGTGACGGTCATGACGATGCATAGCGCAAAAGGTCTTGAATATAATATTGTGTTCTTACCCGGATGGGAGGAGGGTATTTTCCCCAGTCAAAAGACTTTGCTGAATGGGGGTAGTGACGAAGTTGAAGAAGAAAGACGGTTAGGGTATGTGGGCTTAACGCGCGCAAAGAAAGAAGC
Organism: Alphaproteobacteria bacterium; assembly: GCA_016869935.1. GTDB lineage: Bacteria > Pseudomonadota > Alphaproteobacteria > UBA7879 > VGCX01 > VGCX01. Next base: position 21,173 of record VGCX01000009.1, on the reverse strand, counting down.
CTATATAACCTTTGCCGGAAACCGTCATATGTACGGCGAGTGGCAGCCCAGCATCCCCTCGCGGTTTATAACGGAATTGCCGCCTTCTCACATCTTGGTTTTGAAGGGGGGGACTGTAAAATCAGCGTATGCTCCAATTGCCATGCAGCCCAGTCCTGTATCTTTTAGCCGACAGTCTTTGTTTCAAAGGGGCGATCGCGTTTTTCATTTGAAATTCGGCTATGGCCGTGTACAAGAAACAGAGCAAGATAAAGTCACCGTCAACTTTGACCATACTGGCGTTAAAAAAGTCATGGAAGGCTTTTTGAAGCGGGTATAAAATCTTTTACTTAAAGAGCTTGTTTCTTTACTGTCTAATATTATATTAATACTGTTAATGAAAAATTTATTGGGCATTAGCCAAAAAAATAAGGAAAAATGATGTACTGGAAAAAAGCAATTTTTATTACCTTGACAATCTGTCTTGCTGGGTGTTCAAAACCTGAATTTGTAAGCCTTCCAGAGGAAATTAAAAAAGAAATTCACTCAACTCATGTGGTTGTTCCCCACTGCCAAAACACCTTAAGTGCTGAGATAGAGCCTGTTCCTACTTATGCAGGGGCAGGTGGGCCATTGGTGGGAGGCTTATGTGGGCTTATAACGGGGTTTGTTCAAGGTTAGCGTATTGATAAAGCGAAGGAGGCTATGACTCTTATCGAAGAAGAGTTACATGACATAGATTTTAACACACTATTAAAAGAAAATATTATTGAGGAGTTCAAGAATTGTCCATGGATGGGCTTTAAAGAGGCAACCTTCAAAGAAGAAGGTGCTAGAAAAGAATGCAAAGATTGTTTAATCGTTCATGATAGTGATGTTACTCTGTATCTCAGATTTACCCACAAATTTAACTACCAGTTCCAAGCGCTTTATGGAACGTTGCATGTAGAAATGTTTCCAAATAGTGAAAAAATAAAAGCACTTATAAAATCTAAGGATTCAGAACCCATTTATAAAGCAAGCTTTTCTTCATCATATAGCCTTCCCCTTGATGAAACAGATAGGGATAAAAATGCCATTGCGTGGGCAAAAGATGAGGGAGTTTTGATAAAAAATGCCATAAGAAGTATTATTTCGGAGATTCGTTCTTCTTTGAAAAAAGCCCTAGAGCATCCAGAGACTGATACACAGAAAAAATAAAAGATTTCTCAAATTGCAAGTTACACCTTCAATTTGAGAAAAATAGTCTTGGAGATGTTTAAAAATGTGTATAAGAGCCTAAAACTTGCTTTTTTTTTTGGAATTACTTATAATAAAAGTAATAAAAAATATTTGAGGGGCGCAATGAAAAATAAAAGTATAATCATGGTTTTTTTACTATCTTTTTATGGGGTTGATTCTTTTGCAGAAGAAACTTCCGCCCCACAAGAGTTAGGGACAAAAATTGCAAATGGTCTTCGCACAACAGGACGCGCTGCGGCAAAGTGGGGTCGTAAAATCACAGGAACTTATGGAAAAAGTGCTGAAGATTCTGCAGAAATTGATAAAAATGTTTATCAAGGTGCCAAGAAAAAATCTTTAATGGCCAAAGCAGATCTTGAGGCGACTATCTTAAAATCTGTTGAGGCGATTTCGAAAAAAATGGAAGTTTATCAAGCAGCACATAAAGCAACTAAAGACGAGGAAGAACGCAAAAATGTTGAAAATAATAAACAAAACTGGGATCAGCAGGTGTTATCAACATTGAAAAGCAGTATCTGGCTAAAAATTATGCTGAACACTTATGGACGTATTACAGCCGGGGGGCCTATGCAACTTAGGCAAATTCTTGAAATGGACGGCTCCGAAACAGAAAAGCAAACACTAGGGGACCTTTTTAAAACAGCACAAGAGAAACTTGCTGGAATTTCAGAGAAGATTAATCGTTTGACATAGGAATGTTAGAGGGGAATTCTACCCACTTAAAGCCTATTGATTATATGTACCACATGCTGTACATTATAAAAAAGGGTAATCTTATGAATGCGTATACACCGACTCAAGCGCGAGCCAATTTATTTAAGCTTATGGAAGAAACTAATCAATCGCATAACCCTATTTATATTTTAGGGAAAAACAATAAGGCTGTTTTATTGTCTGAAGAAGATTATAGATCAATGATAGAGACGCTTTATATAATGTCTATCCCTGGCATGAAAGATTCTATCTTAAACGCGAGCAAGGCATCTCTTTCTGATTTTTCTGAATCCATTGACTGGGATAATGTATAAAATTCTGTTTTCAAAAGATGCTCAAAAAGATGCGATCAACCTCAAAAGATCTGGTCTTCACATAAAATGTCAAAAATTGATTGATATTATCCAACATGATCCATTTTGTCCAAGCCCTCCCTATGAAAAACTGATCGGAGACTTGAAAGGATTTTATTCGAGACGGATTAATATACAGCATCGCCTGACTTATGAAGTTGATCAACCTGCAGGGATTGTTAAAGTGCTTAGAATGTGGTCGCATTATGAGTGATTGCTTTTGCCTAAGAGCCAATCTTTCGACTGTTTTTTATTCAAATATTCAAAACATTGGACAGATTTAATATTGTATGTTAAATTTGTCCAATGTATTATGAACGTACCATTGAATCACTTGTTAAAAGATATTTAGAACTGTTCCCAGCGCTTATTGTGACAGGGCCTCGGCAATGCGGGAAATCCACCTTGTTGCGGCAATTATTGCCTCAGTATCAGCATGTCACATTCGATGATCCTGTTGTTTTAGGCATGCTGCAAGAAGATCCCATTTCTTTTTTAGATCGATACAAAAATCCAACTGTCTTTGACGAGGCGCAAAAAGCACCCGAAATTTTTTCTCTTTTAAAGTTAGCCATTGATTCAAAGCGCTTTGAAAAAGGGCGATACGTTTTAACAGGATCGAGTCAATTTCAACTGATGAAGGGCGTTAAGGAATCGCTTGCGGGGCGAGCAGGTATTTTAACGCTTTACCCGTTTCATAAAAAAGAGGTGCCGCAGGTAAAGCGCGCTGAAATGGAATGGAAGGGAAGTTATCCAGAGGTTGTTGTAAATGAATACCAGGGATGGCAAGAATGGTATCGTTCTTACATCAATACGTTTGTAGAAAAAGATATTCGCGATATGTCTGATATCGGGGACCTAAGAGATTTTAGGCGTTTTGTAAGGCTTTTGGCCTCTCGTGTGGGACAGGTGCTTAATATGAGCGATTTGTCTCGGGATATGGGGCTTAGTGTTCCAACGATCAAACGATGGCTTTCATTTTTAGAGGCAGCGTATATTATTTTTCTTTTGCCGCCTTATTACAAAAATTTTGGAAAACGACTTATAAAAGCCCCAAAGCTTTATTTCTGGGATGTGGGAATTGTTTCTTCTTTAGTGGGGATTCAAACCCAAGATCACTATGAAAATGGACCTATGGCAGGATTTCTTTTTGAAAACTATGTTATTTCAGAACTAATGAAGGATCGGGCATTTAAAGGTATCGCGTCCGAATTTTTTTATTTTAGAACCCATCATGGTGTTGAAATTGATCTTGTTGAAGAACAGGGAAATCATACCGTTGCCTATGAAATTAAATTTAGTAAAACGTATACATCTAGAATGACCCAAAACCTAAGTCAGCTTGAAGGGATGGATCAGAAGTACCTGATTTATCGGGGCGTGCCGCTTGATTTGAGTCCTAATCTTTCGGCTGTTTATTATTCAGATATTTAAAAATATTGGACATATTTAATATTAGATATTAAATATGACCAACCCCGTACTTTCATATTCAAAATTTGATTTTACGGGGTAGGGGATGTATTAACTAGTCCTTCAATCCCTTGCACGTAAATTTTTTCATGGAGAGCATAAGCGTCTGCCCCTGGGGTAATAACGGTGATTTTGTCGCATTTTAAATCATCTAAAGCGATGCGCATAGAAGGCGTTACCTTGACAACGTGACCATATTTAAACTCAAAGCCAATTTTCTTTCCCTCTTTATAAATCAACAAATCAAGTTCTGCGCCATCATGAGTGCGCCAAAAATAACAGTCTTCTTTTTCTAACTGATAAAGTCGTGTGATTTCTTCTAGCGCGAATCCTTCCCAAGAAGCTCCTAGCTTTGGGTGGGCAATAAGGTCTGGAGGTTTTATGCCCAAAAGGCTATGAAATATGCCGCTGTCACGAATGTAGATTTTTGGATTTTTTATTTGTCGTTTAGATATATTTTCATGCCAAGGGCGTAAAAGCCTTATCATAAAAGTACTTTCAAGAATATGCAGGTATTTTCGAATCGTCATATCGGATAAATTTAAAGAACGGCCAAGTTCTGAATAATTCACAAGATTTCCATGATAATGTGCAATCATTATCCAAAGTTTGCGCATTTCTTCGGGAATAATATTAAATCCGATTGTATTCAGGTCTCTTTCTAAAAAAGTTCTAATATATTGAGACAACCAAATGCGAGATGCTTTATCGGATGCTGCTAGGTAAGACTTTGGAAAACCTCCTCTGATCCATAATGTGTCTGAAAAACCCACTTCTTTGCTGTAAAAAGGCGTAAGTTCAATGTATCCAATTCTTCCAGAGAGACTTTCAGCGCTTTGCCTGACCAGATCTGGGGAAGCGCTTCCAAGAATTAAAATTCGGCTGTTCGGGTACAGGTCAACGTGAACCCTTAGATAAGGAAACAGGTCAGGCATGCGCTGAATTTCATCAATGATAATAAGGCCTTTAAGATTTTTGAGCACGAGTTTTGGATTTTGAAGGCGATAAAATCTTGTGGGTCTTCCAAGTCAAAACGATGACATGTGTCAAATTTTTTAGCGTATTCTAAAGCAAGGGTTGTTTTGCCACATTGCCTTGGTCCAATGATTGCACAAATAGAAAAAATTTCTCCATAATCAGATATTTTCTTGAAAAAACAGTCTCTTACAATCATTTTAACCCCGTAATTTCATATTCACAATTTGATTTTACGGGGTAGAAACTATACTATCAACTGTCTGATTTTTAAAAAAATTACTGCTAATTCCCAAAAAATCGCATTTTTTGGCTCTTAAATCCCGAAAAGTCTCATTTTGTTCTTCCTAATTCCCAAAAAATCGCATATAGTGAAGAAAAAGATGGTGCTAATGCCCAAATTGTCTCTTTCAGATTATCCAGAAGTTTTTGTATCGAATGCAGCGCTTACAAAAACAATATCACGTTATACAAAAGAAGGAAAACTTAGAAAGCTTGCTTCTCGTTTGTATACAAAAAATTTAATAGATCCACCTGAGGTCATTATAAAGCGGAATCTTTGGATGATTGTTGGAGCGTTTTTTCCAGGAGCGGTTATTTCTGATCGCACAGCTATTGAAAATAAACCAAGTATTGATGGGTCTGTTTTTCTGGTATCGCCACAAAAAAATACGATTAAACTTCCTGAAGTAACGATACGGCCTCGTAAAGGTGCTCCGCCTCTTCAAAATGATCGACCCTTTGTGGGGGGGCTGTTTTTATCCTCTCCAGAGAGAGCTTTTTTAGAAAATATTAAAGTATCAAGAGTACGTTCTAAGGGTGTGTCTCGGACTCTTTCTAGAAAAGAACTTGAGGAAAAACTCGAAGAATTGCTTCAAAGTAGGGGCGTTGATGCTTTAAATGCACTGAGAGACAATGCTAAAAAAATTGCCTCCTCTCTTAACCTTGTGAAAGAATATAAATCTTTTGATAAATTAGTTGGATGTCTTTTCGGGACAAAATCAGGGGCATTGGAAAGTAAATGTGGGCTTGCAAGGCAGTCTGGTTTTTCTTATGATACAAAACGTCTTCATCTTTTTTCAGTGCTTAGAGATGCCCTGGGATCAACATCTCCGGTTTCTAGAATTTCTCCCATAGTTTCCCCTCATGAACTTATGAACTTAAGTTTTTTTGAAGCCTATTTTTCAAATTTTATTGAAGGAACAAAATTTGAAATTCAAGAGGCTGTTGATATTATTTTTAAAAGCAAAATCCCTCCTCATCGTCCAGAAGATGCTCATGATATTTTCGGAACGTTCAAAGTTGTTTCTAATATGCAAGAAATGAGACGGATTCCCCAGCATTTTGATGAATTTCTCTCTCTTCTAAAGTCAAGGCATGTCTCCGTTATGGAAGGTCGGCCTGATAAACTGCCCGGGGAATTTAAAACGATTCCAAACCAAGTAGGAACTACAGTATTTGTGTCTCCAGATTTAGTTTTAGGGACATTAAAACAAGGGTTTGACCTCTATCAATCAATTGATTGCCCTTTGTATAGAGCTGTCTTTATGATGTTTTTGATTGCAGAAGTTCATCCCTTTATGGATGGGAACGGACGTGTTGCAAGAATTATGATGAATGCAGAGCTAATTAGCGCATCAGAACAACGAATTATCATTCCAACGGTTTATCGCAACAATTACCTAAGCGCATTACGGGCTCTTTCTTTAAACAAAATTGCAGAGCCTCTGATTCGCGTTCTTGATTTTGCCCAAAAATATACCGTAAGTCTTGATTATAAAGATTTTGATGTGGCATGTGCTCTTCTGGAGCAAACCCATGCCTTTTTAGACCCAAACGAAGCAGAAGAACGTGGTTTAAGGTTAAAGCTTCCAACGATGCCACCCTAACCGACTTCCCTCAATTGCGAGGGTGGTCGGTGCCTCTGAGCATTAGAGGGTGATAGATAATTATTTTTCCCTAGAGAAGGGGGTTCAAATGCCTCATGAACAAAGGGCTGAAGGGCTTTTTTATATCTAAATTTGAGATTTTTTTGTTTTTTTTCAACTTTTTGTTTCAAAATTTCTGCCTTACCCTTGGGGCATGAAAAAGTATATTTATTGTTTATTTTGTTTGGTGTTAGGGTCTTGTGGGCAAGGGGTCTTCCATGATCGCGCCCTTGAAAAAACAGAAGAAGATTTTTGGGCGCTGCAAGAGGCGGTAGAAGATCCAAGCGCTGAAAATCCCCGGCATGTTTTTGAACAAGAAACAGCGCAAGTCTATCCGCCGATTTTCTTTGAACCGGTTTCTGTGGATTTTACCCACCGCATGCCTGCAGAAGAGGTGCTGGAAGTTTTATGCCAAAGCGCAAAAATTCCCTATCTTTTAGGACAAGGACTCGAAGGGCGTCTTTCGTATCACGCGGTAGAACGTCCTTTTCTTGAAGTGCTGGCTGTCCTTTGTGATGCCCTTGATTTTAGCTTTTCCTATGAAAATGGTCTTTTGAAAATCCAAAAGGATTTACCGGTCTTAAAGACGTATTTTGTGACGTTTCTGTCCCATACCCGTCAAAGTCAAATTGTTTTGACGAATAGTACTGAAATTATGGCCGTTTCATCAAAAGAAGGGCAGGGGAATAATGGGTCCAAACAAACACTCGAGACCAAAAGTACTCAAGATTTTTGGTCTGAATTAGAAACAACCCTTAAGGCCCTGTTACCCGCCCCTTGTTCGATGACCCTTCAACGGCAGGCAAATGCCATTCACGTAACGGCCCCTCAAAAAATTCATAAGAAAATAGGGGTGTTCCTTGAGGATCTTCAAAAACGGATGACACAGCAGGTGTTGATAGAGGCGAAAATTATTGAAGTAACCTTGAAAGATGCCTACCAGGGGGGGATTGATTGGGCCCAGTTTTCTAAAAATAACGTGAAAACACGGATGGAGTTTGGATCGGGACTGCGATCATCTTCTGCACTTTTGGGCCAAAGCAACAGTGATTCTGTGGCGGTGCATTTACAAAATATGCCCTTGCAAGGGGTGCTGCACTTTATGGAATATTTTGGAACGGTTCGTACCCTTTCTAGTCCCAGAATTACGGTTTTGCATAACCAAAATGCCTTTTTGCGGGTGGCAGAAAATCAAATCTTTTTTGATGTAAAATACGAACGCCAATTCCTCAGTGGGGACCACGAACATTATGGATCGGTTGTTGCATCCCACAGTCGCATCCAAAGTGTTCCAATTGGGTTAATCCTTTCTGTGCATCCTGTTATTCGGCCAGAAACTCAAGAAATTATTTTAACGTTGCGCCCCACCATTTCAAGAATTGTTGGCACACGAGAGGACCCCTCCGTACAGCTGATGGCAGAAGCTATGCGTCAGGGGGGGAAGTCTGTGACATCAGAAATTCCAATTGTTGCCATTCGAGAAATGGATTCTGTCCTGAAGCTTAAGTCGGGAAAGACAGCGATTTTAGGAGGATTGATGATTGAAGGGGCAGATCATAGTTCGAGTGGCATTCCAGGCATAAGGCGCACCCCTTTGTCTTTGATAGGTGCTGCCAAAAAATCCCATCGATTGATGACAGAATTGGTCATTTTTTTAACAGCAACGATTGTTGATACCCCTGTTGCTGTGCCTGCAGATCAAAGACTTTATCAAAATTTTACCAAAGACCCTAGACCTCTGTTGAAACAAAAGGAGAAAACATCATGAGATCGATTATACCAAAAATAAACAATCGGGGCTTCAGTTTGATTGAAGTGACAGTAGCACTTTTTTTAGTGGGATTTTTGATGGTGATGGTTTTTAAAGCGCAACCATTTATGGATTCAGCACGCCTGAAGGTGGCCTTAAAAATGGTGGATGGATTTCGGGTGGGAACCCTTGTTTTTATGGATAAATATGGAAGTTTGCCTGGAGACTACCCAAAGGCCCATGAAGCGATCGCGTCCTATCTACAAAGTGGTAACGGCAATGGGTATCTTGAAGGGGATGGAATGGATCGTCACAGCGAAGCGTTTTGGTTTTGGCAACACTTGGGTGCGGCAGGCATTATTCCCCATCCTGGTAAAGTCCAGGACCACCACGCTGTTTCCTTTGGCCATGGGTTGCCACAGACAAAATTGGATGGGGGATTTACGGTGGTACAAGATCCCTATCCTCTCATGAGGGGAATTTGGTTTGTTTTAGGGCGTATTCATGATCAAAGGGGAACAGGTGCCATTTTAACGCCCCTACAGACCCAAGAGCTTTTGGATCTTGCGGGCGAACGGGACATGGAGGAAGGTCTTATTCGCGTTGTGGACGGGACAGATGTGCCCCAGGGAAGTTGTATTCTTAATGGACAGCTAGTTCTAGGCAATCGATACCCGGCTTGTACGATTTATTTTAAGTTTTAATATGAAGTCTCTAAAACCCCATGCACACTCTGGATTTATTTTGATCGAAGTGATGATAGCTCTTATTCTTTTTGGGATGATGACGTATGGAGGAATCGGTTTGTATCGAGAAGTTCAGCGGCACAAGAAGCAAACAGAAACACGCGACCGCCAAGAAAAAATTCTACGATCACTGGCATCTCATGCCTTAATCTATGGTCGACTGCCTTGGGCGGGATCAAGGGAGGCCCCTCTTGTAACACAAGGGCAAGAACAGACGGGTCTAACAGAAGGGATCATCCCCTTTAAAACGTTGGGGCTTCAGCTGGTCGATAGCCAGGATGGGTTTGGTCGCTTTTTTACCTACGCAATTACGGTGACGCGTCCCGCCGCTGTTTCTATTTCTCCATGGGAAGAATACTGTCGGGCCTATCCTGTGAATCCCTTAAGATGTGAGGGGTATCGATTTGAGGGAGATAAAGATTTTATTATAGTCGCTATTTTAAGTGGGGGAGAGCAGAGGCAGGTGCCAGTCCTTGGTCGGGATGAAGAGGGACATCTTATTCTTCAAGCTAATATCCAAAATGGTACGTCTCAGGTGTGGGTGACACGTAATACGCTGGCTTCTGTGTACGGGGGGCTTTCCTGTGCGCCTTTTCATCAGCCTCTTCCCGATAATAAGGCAGCGAATACCTCTATTCCTCGAGGATTTGGTCGATGAAGAAATACGGTATGTTAATTGTTGTTTTGATGGGATTAGCTTGGGGGGGAGAAGCAAAGCGTCCAACGCTTTTTTCAACGTCTTACCGCAAAGAAAAAATTAAAAAGGCGATTCGCTGGAAAAAGAATATGGGAACTCAGAACATAGTACCGTAGAGCAGATTAGTTTGCGCTACTATGAGGGCTGAATAGTTTAGGTATCTTCAGAGTAAATTTCAGAGTAGGAGTATTGAAATTTTGTTTCAACTTTTAGCAAGGCTCACTCACTCATTTTTCCATAGAAACCAAAAACTTTCTTGCAAGGTGACAGTGTGCCGCCTATACTTTTGGTCTAAAGGATTTAGAACGTATGACAAAAAGAATTCGAAAGGCAGTTTTTCCGGTCGCAGGACTAGGGACGCGGTTTTTGCCGGCGACCAAGTCTATGCCGAAAGAAATGCTTACAGTAATTGATAAACCCCTTATTTATTATGCCGTTGAAGAGGCAAAAAAATCAGGCATTGAGGAATTCATTTTTGTAACAGGTCGTGGAAAAGAAGCTATTGAAGATTTTTTTGATTATTCCTATGAACTGAATGCTATTTTAGGGAAGCGCGGAAACCAAGAGGATTTAGATGCGGTTAATGCCTTGGTTCTTGACCCAGGACAAGTTGTCTACACAAGGCAGCAAGAGCCTTTGGGATTAGGTCACGCCATTTGGTGTGCTCGGCATCTGGTTGGAAATGAACCCTTTGCGGTTCTTTTAGCCGATGACCTTATTGTGTCAAAAAAACCATGTCTTCAGCAAATGATGGATTTTTATGGGACTGTTGGGGGTAATATGGCCGCTGTGATGGATGTTCCAAAAGAGTCCACTTCTGGCTATGGAATTTTGGATGTGGAAGGCCCTCAAAAAGGCCCTCTGATGCGCGCGCGTGGATTGGTTGAAAAGCCCTCTGTTGACGTAGCCCCTTCAACCACTGCGATCATTGGACGTTATATTTTAACGCCTGAAATTTTTGGTGAACTAGAGAAAAAACATAAAGGTGCAGGCGGGGAAATTCAAATTACAGATGCCTTCCAACGCATGCTTCCATCCTACGCCTTTCATGGCTGTGCCTTTGAGGGGGAACGATTTGACTGCGGGAATAAAGCAGGATTTTTAAAAGCGACTCTTGCCTTATCTCTTGCAAGAGATGATTTAAAAAATGTGACACTTGAATTTATGAAAAGGATAAAAGAATGAAAGTTGCGGTTATTGGAACTGGGTATGTTGGCCTTGTCTCTGGTACTTGTTTTTCAGAGTTTGGTTTTGACGTTTGGTGCGTTGATAAAAACAAAGAAAAAATTGATAGCTTAAATCGTGGAGAGGTCCCAATTTATGAGCCTGGACTTGAAGCGCTCATTCGAAAAAATGTAGAAGCCGAGCGTTTGTTTTTTACAACAGATTTGAAAGAGGCCGTTCGAAAGGCGCAAGTAGTTTTTATCGCTGTTGGAACGCCCCCTGATCCTAAAACGGGGCACGCAGATTTAACCTATGTTTTTGACGCTGCCAAAGAAATTGCACAGGCAATCGATGGCTATACAGTTGTTGTTACAAAATCGACCGTTCCTGTTGATACGAATCGACGCGTCGAAGAAGTTATTCGAAAAGCAAGACCAGATGCTGAGGTTGATGTTGTATCAAATCCCGAATTCTTACGGGAAGGCTCTGCAATTGAAGATTTCATGCGCCCCAACCGTGTTGTAGTAGGGGCCAGAACAGAGCGGGCCAAAGAAGTCATGCGACAATTGTATCGTCCCTTGTTTTTGCTTGAAACACCGATGCTCTTTACGTCGCCTGAATCATCGGAGCTTATTAAATATGCTTCCAATAGTTTTTTGGCCATTAAGATTTCCTTTATCAATCAGATTGCAGATCTTTGTGAAAAGTGCGGCGCCGATATTAGTGATGTTGCTAAAGGGGTTGGGTTGGATCAAAGAATTGGGAATAAATTTCTTCACACAGGCCCCGGATACGGAGGGTCTTGTTTTCCAAAGGATACGTTGGCCCTTGTCCATACAGCAAAGGATTATAAAACGCCCATTTCTATTGTTGAAGCCGTTGTTGACTATAACGAAGAACGCAAATCGCATATGGCGGATAAAATCATTGAAGCCTGCGGTGGAAGCGTTAAGGGCAAAAAGATTGCGATTTTAGGGGTTGCGTTCAAGCCCAATACGGATGATATGCGCGATGCCCCTAGTTTGACGATCATTCCAAAGCTTCAAAATGCCGGGGCAAGTATTCATGCCTACGACCCCGCTGCTATGAAACATGCGGCTACCTTTTTAGAAAATGTTACCTGGGGAGAGGATGCCTATGACATTTTAGACGGTGCAGACTGTACCGTTATTTTGACAGAATGGAACGAATTCAGATCCTTGCAATGGGTGAAATTTAAAGAACGGGTTAAAACAAACCTTATCGTTGATTTAAGGAATATTTATAAACTTTCTGATATGAAAGCTGAAGGCATTTCCTATATTTCTTTGGGGCGCCCTACCGTATAAGCGATGCCTCATACTTTTCATCCAACGATTCTTAGAAAATATGACATTCGCGGTCGCGTTGGGGAAACACTTAAAGAGGCAGATGTTTTTGCGGCCGGTCAGTGCTTTGGTGATATTGTCAAAGAAACCGACGTCACAAAAGTTGCGGTGTGTCGCGATGGCCGCCTTAGTTCTACGGCATTTGAAAAAGCATTAATTGAGGGCATTACCTCTCGCGGTATTCATGTTGTTTCTATTGGTTTAGGGCCTTCCCCCCTTTTATACTATGTCGTTAAAGAAGATCCAACGATTGGGGCAGGTGTGATCATTACGGGATCACACAATGATCAACGATATAATGGGCTCAAGATGCTTTTGAAAGATCGCCCCATTTGGGGAGATGAAATTCAAGGCTTTCAGAAAAGAATTACAGAACTAAAGCCCTATCCTTTTAAAGGGACCGTTATGGAACATTCTTTTGAAGAGGCGTATAGGGAGCGCTTACTTAAAGGCTTGGAACTTTCTTCTCCATTGACGGTGGTTTGGGATTGCGGAAATGGAGCGGCAGGCCCCCTTGTTTCCAAACTGGTTAAAAAACTTCCAGGCCAACATATCCTTCTTTATGATCGTGTAGATGGGACGTTTCCTCATCATCATCCAGATCCAACCGTCGAACAGAATATGCAGGACCTCAAGGCCGCTGTTTGTTATCACAAAGCAGATCTAGGCATTGGATTTGATGGGGATGGCGATAGGATTGGGGTGATCACAAAATCAGGTGCTATGTTAAGGGGTGATGAGCTCATGGTTCTTTATGGACGTGACGTTTTAAAGAACAGCCCTGGCGCAACGATTCTAGTCGACGTAAAGACCAGCCGCTTTGTTCTAGAGGATCTAACAAAGCATGGAGGGGGGGCAAGACTGTGCGCAACAGGCCATTCATCAATCAAGGCAATGATGAAAGAAACGGGGGCCTTGCTTGCAGGGGAGCTCAGTGGCCACATCTTTTTTGCGGATGATTATTATGGCTTTGATGATGCGATTTATGCGGGTCTTCGCCTTTTAAAGATTATATCAAAAGAAGGAAAAGATTTAGAAACGCTTCTTAAAGATTTTCCAACAACCTATAAAACTCCGGAAATTGGGGTTCCTTGTTCTGATGCTGATAAATTCAGTTTGATAGAAAGACTCAAGGAATCTGTTATCAAGGAAAATACAGGAACACTCATAACGCTTGATGGAATCCGCGTAGACTATGAAGATGGCTGGTGGCTTATTCGGGCGTCCAATACCGAAAGCATCCTAACGATTCGCGCAGAGGCGACCACGAAAAAGCGTTTAGAAGAGTTTATGGATACAATAAGAACGTTCCTAAAAAATGAAGGTGTGCACATTCATACACACCACAACTAACAGTGAAATAAGCCGAAGATCTGGTATTATTTCTCGGCTAAAAGTTCCTCGTAAGTCCCGTCAAGACTCATTAAGAAAAACCTTGTTTTTAGGCCTCTTTCTTCTAGGATCTTTTTGAGCGCTTTCATGTTAGTTTCGTGTTGGCAGGTCTCGTCTGCTCGATCTTTGGCGAACTTATCTTTATAGACATATTTGTACATTCCACAATCCCTATGATCCACTACATAGACCCACTCAAATCCATGCACTTTCTTTAAAAAATCAAGCATGTCATAAAAAGCAGGGCGCAGATCATCAAGGTCTTTTGCTTTCGTTTGATAGACTCCAGCTAAAGAAGCTCCAGGAATCGTTATCAGATCTGCTTGTTTTACAAGGTTCATTTCTTTGATAAATTTGGGCAAATCATCTGATGTTAGGCGATAATCAACACAACTAACGACTAAGGCCTTAATTTTTGCCTGCCCTAATAATGGCATCATTAAGATTGCGAGTACTAAAAATAACTTTTTCATGCTGTCCTTCAAAGGGATTCACTGTGATACGCTTTTTTTACAAAAAAACAAGTCCAAAAGTTTGAGTGTCAATTCACAACGCAATTAAACCGTGTAGAGGAGAGGGCTAGACATATCGTATATTTCTGAGTGCTTTTATTATCAGATCAGAATAGATAAAAGGGGCCTTAAATTATGGAAATTCAACCGTTATTCGTATTAAAATATAACCTAGAACAAATGGGAAAGTTTCTCATTCAGTTTACCAGTTAAAATCCAGATTATCTGCCATCACCCCCAACTTTCGGATGGTATTCAGTGTTGCTCAACTATCGGAGGGAGGGGGAAGAACAAGGCCTCGAGAGTTCCACGCCTCTCGAAGAGATTTATTAGATGCGGTTGTAAAAATGGCCCCGTTCAAATGGAGTTCTCTAATATTCATTCTTTCTTTAAGCAGACCGCATAAAAGCCCCACATGTTCATTTCTTGTTTCGCAATCATTAAGACTCAAACTTGTAAGAGAAGTAATCCCCTCAAGCATAGGAGCAAGAATACTTAAATCAATAGACGTACCATCGGAAAAGCGTATTCCATCAAGGCGAATTGTTTGCAAATTTATGGACATGCCATTCGACAGCTGTGGTGCCGAAAAAAAAGGATAGATCACATCCTGAGGCGTTGGCATCAAAGGAACTCTTGGTTCAAAAGAACTTACTCCAGCACCCACTCGATAGGTTATGGTGCCCTGAGTAGCGGTAGAGAAAATAGCATAATTCGTAATGGCGTGTGTATATCCCTCTGCTTTATCTCCACTGTGTTCCTCTATAGCAACACCTCTAAAACGATGATCCGGATCATCTATTCCAGCTCCATAAAATTGAAGTCTATGCCATCCGGAAGGTTCTAAATGCCTTGTATAACGATACCCCATGACAGCATCACTACGCGGATGCAAAAAAGATGCTCTACCGGCACTGAATATAACCTGTCTTGAATTAACTGCTTTCACCCATTTCTCACTAAAATCATCCGAGGATCCATGGTGAGTTGCAAGTAAAACATCAGACTCTAATAAGCCTTCGTACCCTTCAAATTTTTCAACAATAAAGTTTGATTCCCTTACAGTTTTGTCACCTGTTAGCATAAAGGAAGTTCCCTCACACTGCATACGCAGTACAATGCTGGTAGCATTACTATCTTCCTTGACACGTCTTCTTCCTGAAACAGGGGTTGCATCAATGGAAATGACTCGTACATTCCGCGTCCCTTCCCAATGCCGCAGTATCATGTCTGCAGGGCATCCTGACTGTGGCACATAAAAAAGACCTGGACGTTCCGGAGTATTGGCTTCTAATTCATATACGGCCGATGCAAAATAGTAAGGGATACCATGGTCTTTCAAGAAGCTGAGAAGATCTCCCCCTTCTCCTTTATACATAGTTTCTTTCCCACCAAATAAGACCCCGATCCTCCCAGTTCCGAGAAGTCCAGAATATTCGATAATAGAGGAAATCAGATTAAGGTGGTCTTTATCCGCGTGGGTAACTATAAATCCAAGCCATCGGGATCTTACCAAACTATCTTTAACGGTTCCAACAATAGTGGCAGCAAGTGTTTTATACTTACCATCGTCATCTCCAATGCCGACGACCCCACGCGTAGAAGAAGATCCAGCATCAATAAATAGAACCTGTCCGCTTGGCGAAACAACAGATATACCATTGCCTTGTCCTACATCATGAAAAGTAATTACGTACTTATCATCACTTGAAGAAAATGCCAGCCCAGAAAATAAGGAGAATAATATAACAAGGACGGTTAGAGAAACAGATCTCACGAGAAACATGATTTTTTACGAGCCTTCCCTCATCTATCCATTAAGCTTAGAGAATTAAAAGCTACTGGCGATTTAAGATCCTTCAATCAAAGTAAGGTTACCAGCTGTCAAGAGCCGAGGAGCTCCAGAAATTAATCTATCATATAATTCCTCCGTTAGAGGTAAAGCTACCTGCATCACTACTTTTCTCATATCAGGAGGTGCGTCACTGCTGTGGCCTTCTTGCAATTGCTTAAGAAATATTTTCAACCCTTCCTCAGTAATGGATGGTGAAATGAGCTTAATAAAAGAGAGAGTTTGTTTGTCTCCTAATGATTTTTGACGTTCAACAAGCCCCTCAAGAACCATACTAAGCTCTTCATCTGTTAACTTTAGATTTGAGAAGTCAATAAACGTATATGAGGGATTTGCGCACACACTTCTAATAGTAGAGATAACCTCCCCACTTCTTTCATCTGCAATCCACGCACTTGCCGTGTGCCCTGAAGAAAAAGCAATCAAAGGAATCCATAAACCTGCTAAAAAGAAAAATGAAAGGACACGCTTCATAATATTTCTCCTAAATTAAATCTTATTGTTATAGTAGGATGCGATTCAAGTAAAAGTTAAGAAATTCAGGGCTTCTCTCCAGGGTCATCTTATGGTGCGCCAGGATAAGTCTAGTGCTTTCAGCGAGTGAGGTTCCCGTCCTAGGAAGAGTGAAGCCCGCTCACCAGGGATCGAGTCCTGTGCTTATGGAGGTTAAGCTTAGACAAAGCGACATTTAGGTCATAAGCAAAAGCTGAAGTGATGGAACTCCCTAAATTCAGCCAACTCGAGGGCAGACAGAATTATGTACTTGGAAGGCTATAGTAGGCACCTGATAGATAAGAGTAAATAGGTGTTGGAGACCTCGACAACTGTTCTATTTTTCAGGGGTTATTATAATGCGACTACTCTTCCAGTTGATCAATTAGTTGCTCAATCATTAACAAGCCCTGGTTCCAAAAGGAGGGGGTTTGTAGATTAAGACTAAAGGGTTTTAGAAGTTCAAAGTGGTGCTTGGACCCGCCCGCTTGGAGCAGTTCTTTGTACTTTTTTTCGAATTCTGGGATGGTTTTTTTGGTATAGCTAGCATACAGAGAATTGACAAGGCAGTCCCCAAAAGCATAAGCGTACACATAGAAAGGGGTATGAATGAAATGGGAAATATAGGCCCAAGAATATTGATATTCTGGTAAAAGCTCAATCGCAGGCCCCAAGCTTTCTTGTTGCACTTTCATCCAAATGTCACCGATTTCCTCTGTTGATAATTCTTTCAGCGTACGCTGGGTATGGAGCCGGTGCTCAAAGTCAAAAAAGGCAATCTGTCGAACAACGGTGTTTAACATGTCTTCCACTTTTCCAGCAATCAAAACCTTCCGTTGTATGGGGTCAGTTTCTTCGTTCAGCAAGGACTGGAATGTCAGCATTTCCCCAAACACAGAGGCCGTTTCTGCAAACGTCAAAGGGGTATCAGACTGTAGAAACCCTTGGTCTCTTGCAAGCCATTGATGAATCCCATGCCCCAGTTCATGGGCAAGGGTCATGACATCTCGGACTTTTCCATGGTAATTCATCAAAATATAAGGGTGCATACTTGGAACGGTTGGATGGGAAAAGGCCCCACTGTCTTTGCCAGGGCGTGGCTCTGCATCGATCCAATTTTTTGTGAAGAAGAGCTTTCCAATTTCTGAAAGCTCTGGCGAAAAGTCATGGTACGCCTTAAGAACAATATTTTTCGCAAGGTCCCAGGGAATTGTTTTTTCCACGCGCCCAGGCAGTGGGGCATTGCGGTCCCAGTAAGGGATTTTTTTCTGCCCCATCCATTTTGCTTTCAATTTATAATATCGGTGACTCAAAGATGGGTAGGAATTTTTTACCGCTTTAACAAGGGCTTGAACCACATCTTCTTCTACCTGGTTTTCTAAATTTCGTGCAGCTATAATACTTGGATACTGACGCGCGCGATCAGTAGATTCTTTATCTTTTGCCAGCGTGTTGGTAATAAGCGTAAAGAGGGGAGCTTTTTCCTCTAGCCCTTGTGCTAAAGATTTTGCCGCTTTTTCTCGCGTCTTCGGATCAGCATCACTCAGAAAATTCAGAACATCACTGATGGGATGCATCGTTCCATCCAGAGAAAATCTGAGCCCTGCAAGGGTTTCGTCGTAGAGGCGGATCCAATTGCTGCGGGCAGGGATGTCTTTATCCAACAGGACTTCTTCTAAGGCTTGAGATAATTGATAGGGCTTTTGAGCTCTAAGTTGTCGGAGCCAGCCGGCGTATTTTACCAGACGACTTTTAGGGTTTTTAAGCCATCTTTCGAAAAAGGTGTCATTCATCTGGTTTAATTCTAAGGGAAAAAACAAAAGCCCTTTTGAAAAGTCCGTGACTTCTTCCTTAATCAATTGGAAGAACTGGACACGCTTTGGGTCTTCCATATTTTCAGCAAAAACAAGGTAAGCATAACTGGATAAGTGATGGATCCATTCTTGAAATTTTTCATAAGATTCAAGGGCTTCAAGAATATCTGACTCAGAAGACTTTGAAAGATTATTCTTCCACAGAGATTGAAAGAGTCTTAATTTCAGTCTGATTTCTTTAAGTTCTTTGGTTATTTTTGGATCGAAATGACTTTTGTAAAAATCCTTAAGATTCCAAGTAGGCAAGGGAGTTGGAAGTTTGACTAATGTCGTATCGGCCATTGATTTCTCGCGTCACTCTATGTAATGGTTATACCTATGAACGATCATCACCATAACTTAATGCAACGCGCAATACAACAGGCGAATGCAGCATCTCTTCGAGGGGAGGTGCCGGTAGGCGCTGTGCTGGTTGGTCCCAACGGCGATATTCTTGCAGAAGATGGCAATCGGATGCGGGAAACGATGGACCCAACAGCGCATGCTGAAATTGTTGTGATTCGGGCAGCCGCAAAGGCGCTTGGCCAATGGCGATTAGACGATTGTACCCTTTATGTTACGTTAGAACCGTGCGCTATGTGCGCTGCTGCTTTATCAATGGCACGGGTGAAACACCTTGTTTATGGGGCTCCTGACCCAAAAGGGGGCGCAGTTCATCATGGCCCAAGGTTCTTTGATCAACCAACATGTCACCACCGACCCCTTGTTGTTCCCTCTGTTTTAGAGCAAGATTGCGGAGAGATCCTAAAGACGTTTTTTAAACTCAAGCGCCGGGGATAGGGAGAATGGTTCTTCCCGCGTCATGTGAACTAAAGTGACGTGATTCCGATGACAGTGAAGAATCTTGAAGTGAAAATTCTGAAACGTGTAGATTTGTCCAGCTTTTGGAATACGTCGGGACTCGTGGAGTAAAAATCCCCCCAAGGTAGAGGCTTCCTTATGAGCCAATTTCCATCCCGTTTTTCGTTTAATATCTCGGAGCGTGGTATGGCCCTTAATGGTGTACCCTTCTTTTGCGTTTCCTTGAACGTTTTCGGTTCGAGCATCATGCTCATCCAGCATTTGACCCATGATTTCTTCTAGAATATCCTCAAGTGTCACAATGCCTTGAACGTCTCCATATTCGTCAACAACAATGGACATGTGTTGATGATTTTTGCGAAAAATCTCTATTTGGTCCGCAAGGGATGTTGTCTCGGGTGCAAACAGGGGCTTTTGGTAGGCATCACTAAGACAAAAGGGTTTTCCATCTTCTAGGCGCTGTAAAAATGTTTTGGTATGCAAAATGCCGACAATATGTTCTGGTGCTTTGTCCCAGACAGGAAATCGGGTATAGGGGCTTTTCATGACTTGGGCTCGAATTTCTTCGAGGGATTTATGTTTTGGGATTGTTTCGACATCTTTTCGGTGAATCATAACGGCTTCGATAGGCACAAATCCCAAATCCAAAATCCCATGGAGCATTTCTTTTTGGTCTTTTCGTTCTTGGGGGCTAAAGATGTCGATTGCACCCCTTAGTTCTTCATGGGCGAGAGAGGGGTCTTTAGGACTTAAAGAGACACCAAATGTCTTAAGAATTTTTTCGGCGATGTTTCGAACGATTTGGGTGATGGGATAAAACAACGCAACGCAGCGCTGCATAAAAGGGGCAACCATCAACGACACCGTTTCTGGATGATAAATGGCATAAAGCTTGGGCATGACTTCTGAGAAGATTAGAATCAAAAGTGTCATACAAAGGGTCGCAATTCCAATGCCCGTTTCATTGAAAAATTTTACAAAAAGATGGGTCGCAAGGGATGTCGCTAAGATATTGACCAGCGTGTTGCCCAAAAGAACGGTTCCCAAAACGCGGCTCATGTTTTGGGCAAGTGTTTGAACCCATCGTCCCCGTTTCCCGTCCTTTGCAACCATTTGATGAATCTGGGGCTGACTCACTGCTGTTAGTGACGTTTCGGATGCCGAAAAAAAAGCCGAGCAAAATAATAAAATCGCAATCAAAAAAACAATAAATAAAACCATGCCTTTATCTTAAAGAGAGTTAAGGCCTTTGGCTAGGGGGTCCTGTTAAATGACTAACGAGTTTCCATCCCCCAATTCCCCCCTATCAGAGGTTTTAGAGAGCCTCATTGATGAAGTCAGAAAAAATAAAATCTGAATAGAAGATTTTTTTTATTATGCTATACTAAAAACATAAAGGTAAAAAAATGAATAAGGGTGTCGTGATGAATAAAGTT
The DNA here is from genome assembly GCA_016869935.1 of Alphaproteobacteria bacterium. GTDB lineage: Bacteria > Pseudomonadota > Alphaproteobacteria > UBA7879 > VGCX01 > VGCX01. The sequence continues at coordinate 426 of VGCX01000009.1, read as the reverse complement.
TATCTGAGTATAGTATTAACGGTTTTGTTGTTTGGAAATCAAGGCTTGTGTGCAGGGGGGGCTGCGGGAGGTGAATCAGCACCTCAAGTGCCACTGCATGGTGCAACTGGGGTTACTCACGGCAGAGTCTCATCTTTTCTAGACCCTAAAAGCCAAGCGGCCTTTGCTAGAACTTCTAAAGCGAGCCGAGAGGATGTTGGATTAGGAAAAGAGGAACATCTCTTGGATGCCTTTCAAAAGGCTATCAATTGTAAAGATGGTACTTCCTTTTGTGTTGTGGATGGAAGGGAAGTTGATGCTATTGTGTCCCATCCTCAATGGAAAATGATTGGTCAAAAGATCCCTAGATTGTTTAAATCAGCTTTAAAAAAGGTAGTAGTAGAAGGTAAAATCCTTGCTGTCAGAGGATCAGAATTTCCATTAACT
>VGCX01000008.1 GCA_016869935.1 Alphaproteobacteria bacterium | reverse complement strand
AAAGTCAGCGAAGCGGATGTGCCTGTGCAGATTGAGGTGGAAAGCGGCGATATGCCATCGGTTCGCATCATTCGTCATGTGCTGAAAGATGCCCATGATCTGGTGGTGAAAGCCGCCGAACTTAAAGAAGGTGATAAGGGATTTATGGCAATGGATATGGAGTTGCTGCGCAAATGTCCGTGTCCCGTTTGGCTGACACGGCCAATCAGCAGGCATCGGGACGAGATTAAAGTTGCCGTAGCCATTGATCCGCAAAGCATGGCACCGGAGGGGCATGACCTTAGCTTGCGACTGCTTGAGCTTTCCCGCTCTCTCGCCGATACATGCAGCGGTGAATTGAATATCATCTCCTGCTGGGACTATGAATTTGAAGAATATATGCGTCACAATGTGTGGGTTAAGGTACCGGATGATGAGATGATCCGCACGGTGCGTGCCGCGCAAAACGATCATCGTGCAGCTTTGGAGGGATTACTCAAGAAATCAGGTATTCAGGGTAATTTACAGGTGCATCACTTACGTGGACGTGCAGATAAGATGATCCCGCACTATGTGGCGGATAAGAAAATCGACATTCTGGTGATGGGTACAGTGGCACGCACGGGCATACCCGGCTTCTTTATTGGGAATACGGCAGAAAATATTGTACAAAAACTGGGATGCTCTTTGTTAGCATTGAAGCCAAACGGTTTCGTTTCTCCGGTGAAGGCTTATTAAGAATGGACGTTGTAAATGCAGATGAAAAAATCAGAAGGTGTTCATACGCTATGGCATAATATCGTTTTAGATAGTGCCCTCAAACAACTGGATTCCTCGGCTACTGGCTTAAACCAGAACGAAGCGGAAGCAAGGCTTGCAAAATACGGCGCGAACCGCTTACCGGAAGCAGCGAAGCGAAGTGCCATCATGCGCTTTCTGCTGCAATTTCATAACATCCTGATTTATGTGCTGATCGGCTGCGCGGTTGTCACCGCCGCGCTCGATCACTGGATTGATACCGGCGTGATTCTGGCGGTGGTAGTTGCCAACGCCATTATTGGCTACATTCAGGAGGGCAAGGCGGAAAAGGCGATGGATGCTATCCGCCATATGCTCGCCCCTCATGCCAACGTCATTCGCGGCGGAGAACGCATCAGCATTGAGAGCGATCAACTCGTTCCCGGTGACATTCTGCTGCTTGAAGCAGGCGATAAAGTGACTGCCGATCTGCGGATGCTTACTGCACACGGTATGAGCGTGCAGGAAGCGATTCTTACCGGCGAGTCCGTGCCTGTCGAAAAACACATCGAACCCGTAGCGGCGGATGCACCGCTGGGTGACCGCTCCTGCATGGCATTTTCCGGCACGCTGGTGACTTCCGGCCAAGGCAAAGGCGTGGTGGTGGCAACCGGAGGAAGCACCGAGATCGGGCGCATCAGCGGGTTGCTTTCGGAAGTGGAGATGCTCACCACACCGCTCGTGTCGCAAATGGGCGTGTTCGCCAAATGGCTGACAATTTTCATTCTGCTGATTGCTGCACTGTTGCTGACCTATGGCTATTTCGTTGGCCATCATGACTTCACCGAAATGTTCATGGCGGTGGTGGGTTTATCGGTGGCCGCTATTCCCGAAGGCCTGCCCGCCGTGCTTACCATTACGCTGGCCGTGGGTGTGCAGGCTATGGCGAAACGAAACGCCATTGTGCGCCGCTTACCCGCGATTGAAACGCTGGGATCGCTATCCGTCATCTGCACCGACAAAACGGGTACACTCACACGCAACGAAATGATGGTAGCCTCGGTACTGACGCATCAGCATTTATTTACGCTGGAGGGCGATGGTTATGCACCCCAAGGCGCATTGAAGTTGGAAGAAGCGCAGGTGTCGCCTTCCGAATATGCGGTTTTGGAAGAACTGGCCCGTGCTGCCGCATTGTGCAACGATGCGGGATTGCGCCAGCATGATGGCGTATGGCATGTGGAAGGCGACCCGATGGAAGGTGCACTGCTGGCCTTTGCGGGTAAAATGGATGTGGATACGCGAAAAGAGCAAGCCGCATGCACGCGCACCGATGCCATTCCGTTTGATGCAAACCACTGCTTCATGGCGACGCTGAACCATGACCATGAGCGCCATGCCTATGTGTTCGTCAAAGGCGCGCCGGAGCGGATTCTTGCCATGTGCGCCAATCAGCGCGGCATGAGTGGTAAAACCGATCCATTAGACATGACCTACTGGAATGCGAAGGCTGAAAACATCGCCGCGCTCGGTCAGCGCGTATTGGCCTTTGCGGTGAAATCCGTAAAGCCTGAACACACCGTGCTGGCACACAAAGAAGTCGAAGGAACGCTTACACTGCTCGGCATGGTGGGGATGATTGATCCACCGCGCAGCGAGGCGATTGCGGCGGTGGCGGAATGTCACGGCGCAGGCATTCGCGTAAAGATGATTACGGGCGACCATGCCAAGACTGCTGCCGCAATTAGCAAACAAATCGGCCTACAAAATCCCGATAAGGTGCTCACCGGAGCCGATCTTGACGGCATGGATGATACGGCATTGCGGCAAGCCGTTCTGGATTGCGATATTTTCGCCAGAACCAGCCCGGAGCATAAGCTACGCCTTGTGATGGCACTGCAATCGCATGGCATGACGGTGGCGATGACGGGTGACGGGGTGAATGACGCGCCAGCATTGAAGCGTGCCGATGCAGGGATTGCGATGGGAAGAAAAGGAAGTGAAGCCGCCAAGGAAGCTGCCGAGTTGGTGCTGGCGGATGATAACTTCGCCTCCATCGCGAGCGCTGTGCGCGAAGGTCGCACCGTGTATGACAATATCCAGAAAGTGATTAGCTGGACGCTGCCCACCAACGCCGGTGAAGCAATGGTGATTATCGTCGCGCTGCTTCTGGGTCTGACGCTACCCGTCACGCCGATTCAGATTTTGTGGATTAACCTGATTACTGCGGTGACACTTGGCATTGCGTTGGCCTTTGAACCAGCCGAAGAAAACACCATGCGCCGTCCACCACGTCCGCGTCACCAACCACTACTGACCGGCGAACTGGTGTGGCATATTATTCTGGTATCCACCTTGTTCGTTTGCGGTGTGTTCGGCATTTATCATTATGCTGTGGATCAGGGCTATTCCATCGACCTTGCCCGCACGATGGCGCTCAATACGCTGGTGGTGATGGAAATCTTCCACCTGTTTTTCATCAGCAATATCTACGGCACATCGCTGACATGGAAAGCGGTACGGGGAACGAAAGTGGTGTGGACAGTGGTGGTGATTATCACCGTCGCGCAATTTGCCATCACCTATCTGCCGCCGCTGCAAAAGATATTCGCCACGGAAGCCATTCCCTTCTGGTATTGCGTGTTGATTATCGGCATCGGCGCGGCGCTGTTCGCCATCATTGAAACCGAGAAACAACTCCGCCTCGCGTTTCGGCGGATGAAGGGGGCATGATGCCGGATTTAAGTTTTTTACATGCCTCGCCGTTTTATGAGCTCACCGCGCTGCTGACGCTGGCGGCGCTCGCTGGCTTTATTGGGTTACTCCTGCGCCAGCCAATGATCGTGAGTTTCATTGCGGCTGGCGTGCTGGCGGGTCCTTCGGTGCTGGGCATTGTACAGTCACATGAGAATATCGATCTGCTGGCCGAGCTTGGCGTTGCGGTACTGCTCTTTCTGGTAGGGCTGAAGCTCGATTTAAAGCTGATCCGCACTCTGGGCGCGGTTTCACTTGCTACAGGGCTTGGGCAGGTGTTGTTTACCGCCGTTATCGGGTTTTTCATCGGGCTGGGGCTGGGGCTGAATGTCATCACATCACTTTATGTGGCCGTGGCGCTGACCTTCTCCAGCACCATCATCATCTTCAAGCTGCTATCCGATAAAAAAGAGGTGGATTCGCTGCATGGGCGCATCGCTATCGGCTTCCTGATCGTGCAGGATTTATTCGTGGTGCTTGCCATGATGGTGCTTTCCGCTTTCGGCGTAGGCACGGCATCGGAAAGCGGCGCGTTGGCACAAATCGGCACGATTTTACTACATGGCTTGGTGATGCTGGCATTTGTCGGGCTGTTCATCCGCTATCTGGCAACGCCGCTGATGACACGCATCGCCCATTCGCCGGAGCTGATGATTGTATTCGCCATCGGCTGGGGGGCATTGCTCGCCGCACTTGGTAGCCATTTCGGGTTCAGCAAAGAGCTGGGCGGCTTACTTGCCGGTGTATCGCTTGCCTCTACGCCGTTCCGCGAGGTAATTGTTGCGCGGCTTTCGTCTTTGCGCGATTTCCTGCTGCTGTTTTTCTTCATCGCGCTCGGCTCACAGCTTGATCTTGGCTTGCTGGGAGCGCAGGTGTTCCCTGCAATTATCTTCTCCCTGTTTGTGCTGATCGGCAACCCGCTGATCGTCATGGCCATTATGGGCGCTATGGGCTACCGCAAACGAACCGGCTTTCTGGCGGGATTGACGGTCGCGCAGATCAGTGAGTTCTCGCTCATTTTCATGGCGATGGGGATTACGCTTGGTCATGTAAACAACGAAGCATTAGGTTTGGTGACGCTGGTGGGGCTGATTACTATCGCGCTTTCGGTATATATGATTACCTATTCGCATACGCTTTATCGCTGGGTAGAGCCGTTTGTCGGCATGTTCGAGCGTAAGATGCCGATGCGTGAAGCCGCAGATGACCAGCATAGCCTCGAGAACAAAGCCTACGATGTGATTCTGTTTGGGTTAGGACGTTATGGTTCGGCGATTGCAGAGCATCTGCGGGCGGATAACGTGCGCCTGCTGGCGGTGGATTTTAACCCTGATGAAGTGCGCAACTGGCGGGCGGCGGGATATGATGCGGTGTATGGCGATGCGTGCGATCAGGAATTCATCGGCTATTTGCCGCTCAAGAATGTCAAATGGGTGGTTTCCGCCATGCCGCAGCATGATCTGGGGCTCACCCACGAAGACCCGCGCCTTGTACTGATCGATGCACTGAAGCGGGAAAAATTCACAGGCAAAATTGCCGTTTCTACACAGCAGGAGCATGAGAAAGAAGCGCTTAAAACTAAGGGAGCGCATCTTGTGTTCCTGCCCTTCCATGATGCGGCGGATCGAGCGGTTGAGCGTATGCGGGAGGACTCTTCATGAAAATACTTGTATTCAATGCAGGCAGCTCCAGCCTCAAATTCGGCGTGTTCGATATGAGTATTCAGGACAGCCGTGTGTTTAAGGGAGAGTTTGAGGGTTTCAAAAACGGCAGTTGCACTCTGCATTTCCGCATAGGCGGTGAGCAAGGCGAAGAACTAAATCGCAACGAATCGCTGGATACAGTGGAAGATGCGATTGTGCGCGTGCCAGAGATTTTGCAAGAGTTTGGTTTTGCAGATTTCGATGCGGTGGGACATCGTGTGGCGCATGGCGGTGAGCAATTCCATGACGCCACGCTGATTGATGCGGAGGTATTGAAACATATCGAAGACTGCACCACTCTTGCCCCACTGCATAACTCCACCAACCTGAAAGCCATCACCATTAGCCGTGAGCTATGGCCGGATGTACCCCAAATTGCGGTCTTTGACACAGCCTTCCATCACACAATTCCTGATCGCGCCACCACCTACGCCGTGCCGAAGGAGTGGCGCGATAAAGGGCTACGGCGTTATGGCTTTCATGGCACATCTCATAAATATGTGGGGCTACGTGTGGCGCGCGAGCTGGCTAGGCCTGTTACAGATTTGCAGATTATCAGTTGTCACCTCGGCAATGGTGCGAGTATTTGCGCTATTAACCGTGGATTCTCAATTGATACCTCAATGGGCATGACACCGCTGGAAGGGCTAGTAATGGGCACTCGCTCAGGCGATGTTGACCCTGGTATGTTTACCTATCTGGCACGCGAACTTGGCTTGAGTGTTGAAGAAATAGAGTACCAGCTTTATGCGAATAGCGGCCTTAAAGCACTGGCCGGAAGCCATGATCTGCGCGAGGTGGAGCAAAAAGCCGCCGATGGCGATGCGGATGCGCAGCTTGCGATCAATGTCTATGCCTACCGTGTACGGAAATATATCGGCGCGTATGCGGCTGCGATGGGCGGAGTGGATGTGATTGCCTTCACCGGTGGTATTGGCGAAAACTCAGCCTCCATGCGCCGCCGCGTGTGCGATAAGTTTGAATTCCTTGGGTTGCATCTCGATGACGATAAAAATCTGGCGGTGCAGCTTAAAGGCTTCGAAGCGCCGCAGGTGCAGAGCTTTGATTCGCGCATTAAAGTGATCGTCACGCAAACCTGCGAACAGTTGATGATCGCGCAGGAAGTCAAATACCTGCAGGTGCAACGTGAGCAAGCAGAGCCGAAGAAATGGTATATTCCTGTTGCAGTTTCCGCCCGCCATGTGCATTTATCGCAGGAAGCGGTGGAGGCGTTATTTGGCAAAGACCACCAGCTTAAGAAAATGCGAACCTTAAGCCAAACTGAAGGCTGGGCAGCGGAAGAAACGGTGGAAGTAATTGGTCCGAAAGGCTCGTTCAAAACCGTGCGTGTGATGGGTCCTACCCGCAAACAGACACAGATTGAAGTTTCTAAAACTGACACTTTTACGCTCGGCGTGGAGGCACCCGTGCGACCCTCCGGCAAGCTTGAGCATACGCCCTTTATCAAGCTGCGTGGCACGTCGGGAGAGCTTGAAACGAACGGCTTGATTATCGCCGCCCGCCACATTCATATGAGTCCTGAAGATGCCGGGAAAATTGGGTTAAAAGACGGCGACTATGTGGATGTAAAGCTCGGGGATGGTGGTCGTAGTGTGTCTTTTGCTAATACACTGATCCGGGTTAAAAAAGGCTACACCACTGAAATGCATATCGACACCGACGAAGCTAATGCTGCAGGAATTGCCTTCCAAACTAAAGGTGAACTTGTGACGAATGAAACACGCGGTGAAGCCGATATCATGACTAAGAAAAATATGGAGTTAAGTTGGAGGAATGAACCATGAGTTTATTAGCTGGAAAGAAAGGTCTAGTGGTTGGTATTGCTAATGATGCGTCGATTGCATGGGGTTGTGCCAAATCCTTCCACAATCATGGTGCAGAGTTAGCCATCACCTATCTGCCGGCGCTGCAAAAGATATTCGCCAGGGAAGCCATTCCCTCTGGTATGGTGTGCTGATTATCAGCATCGGCGCGGCGCTGTTCGCCATCATTGAAACCGAGAAACAACTCCGCCTCGCGTTTCGGCGGATGAAGGGGGCATGATGCCGGATTTAAGTTTTTTACATGCCTCGCCGTTTTATGAACTCACCGCGCTGCTGACGCTGGCGGCGCTCGATGGCTTTATTGGGTTGCTCCTGCGCCAGCCAATGATCGTGAGTTTCATTGCGGTTGGTGTGCTGGCGGGTCCTTCGGTGCTGGGTATTGTACAGTCACATGAGAATATCGATCTGCTGGCCGAGCTTGGCGAACCAGCGTATGAAGTGGCGGCTTTTATCCGCAATCCAATTCCGGAATTACTGAATCACGCTGATGCGCCAAATATTATTCATAATCGCGGCACTCGATTTGCTGAGCTCTTTGAATTACCGCCGCAGCGAATCCTTGACTGGTGCTTTGTGCAAGCGGTGCTGAGCTGGGCTTGGTCGCTTGAGGATGGTTGTGATACCGATTACTTCGAGCGAACAACGAGGATTTGGGACGAATTGCTATGATTAATCTTGCAAAAAATCGACTGTGTTCCCATGTATCGGAGATGGAGAGGGTAAAAAGGGAGATTTTGGGGGTAAAATGCCAAAATTGGAGAAAGTAAGGTACGGGTCTGACGTCACACTAAGACGCTGAAAAGCTTACAAATGCTGGGGTTCTGAGGATTTCCGCCTGCGCGGGAATGACATAAGAGAAAAGTTCTCTTCAAAAAATCTGGCGGAGGTTAGCATTCTTCAAAATAACCACCTCCAAACTGGGTGGGGAATGTCAACTTCACCGACCAGGATTCTAGCAGATTTCGATGATATTTCTACCCGTTATTATCAGAAGTGGTGATAAAAATCGTCGCTATTATCTATTTTCTCTATTTGCGATGATAACGTTTCTTGCTCAAAATAGCTTACCATGTCCTTAAAGTAACGAAAAATGAAACCTAAAGGACATGATAGACACAAAAAGCCAAGGAATACCTTTAAATTATCTATTAATGTGCAATTATTCAAATGAGTGCGATATGTCCTCTAGGTTGTGATATTCGTAACCTAAGGGACATGCTAGGCATAAAATGTCTTGACTATAGAGTAAAAAAAGTCTACTATGTCCTTTAGGTGTTGAAATTCGTAACCTAAAGGACATGATATGTTTCTTGAGTATTTAGATAAAATAAGAATGTACGGTAAAAGGCATTTTACCTTCCAAGAAATTATTCAAGATTTGCATATCTCAGAAAATGCAGCCAAAGCTGGTCTGTTTCGACTTAAAAAAGCGAATAAAATTATTACCCCAATAAAGGGGCTTTATGTGATGGTTCCGCCCGAATATCAACCCTACGGGTCTATTCCAGCAGAAGAATTAGTTCCTATTATCATGAAACATCTAAGTGTTGATTATTATGTTGGCCTACTTAGTGCCGGATTGTTTTATGGCGCGACCCATCAAAAACCAGCACGTTTTCAAGTGATCACTAACAAGCGGGTTAAGCATCCCCTTAAATTTGGGGATGTCGTGATTCAACTTGTCTACAAGGATTCTTTGGAAGGTTTACCGACTAAAGATTTTGTCGTGAGTACTGGTTATTTAAAAGTAGCTACACCGGAATTACTGGCTATTGATCTTTTCAAATATTCAGCGAGGGCTGCTGGTATTAGCCACATTGCTACAGTCTTGTCAGAACTTGCTCCCAGTATCGATGAAAATAAATTGATTGAACTTGCTGAGCGCTTAGGGGAAGTAGTGCAAATTCAACGATTAGGATTTGTTTTGGAGAAAATTGACGTTATGGAAGATGAAGAAAAGAAACAAAAAATAATCGATAGGCTTTTAGAATACCTAAAAGATTCGGGAAGACCTTTTGTTTCGCTTGTTCCATACATATCAAAAACCGGGCATCCTCGGTGTAAAAAATGGAAAATTATTGAAAATACTGATTTTGAGAGTGATTTATGATACCAGAAATTTTTATTCAATCATGGCGAAAAAATGCCCTATGGCAAACGTACGCCCAAATAGAACAAGATTTAATAATAAGTAGAGCATTAGTAGATTTGTATAATGACCCACACGTCAGTGATGCATTGGTTTTTCGCGGTGGTACTGCGCTCAATAAATTATTCTTAAAACCACCCTCAAGATACAGTGAAGATATCGACTTTGTTCAAAAAAATCCTAAGCCTATCGGTCAGATAATTGATGCAATTAGAGAATTGTTTAAGCCATGGTTGGGTGATCCAAAATGGAAAATTACAGAACGTAGTGCGAAGTTGATTTACAAATATGAGTCCATCAATAACATGCCTGCGAAACTAAAAATCGAAATCAATACTACGGAACATTTTCAAGTATTGCCTTTAAAAACAGTTCCTTTCACCGTAGCATCCGATTGGTTCAATGGAGCATCAAATATTATTACCTATGAGCTGGATGAATTGATGGCCACTAAACTTCGAGCTCTTTATCAACGCCGCAAGAGTCGAGATTTATTTGATTTATGGTTCGTGGCTCAAAATAATTTGATTAACGTCGATAGAGTTTTTGAAATCTTTAAAAAATACTGTGCGAATGATAATTATCATTTTTCTCGAGATGAGTTTTTAAAAAATTTAGAACTAAAACGAAATCACAAAGCTTTCCAATCAGATATGCACGCGCTACTTCCTGTCGGATTAAACTGGAATTTTGAAGAAGCCTATCAATTTGTTTTAGATAACGTCATTAGCAGGCTACCATAACAAAGAATCAAACAGTACAGCAAGGTCTCAACAAGCCTCGCATGCTTAGCTGGTTGCAAGATGTGCCGGACACCGGATCAAGTCCGGGGGTAGTTGGCGGAGATCAGTTTGTTACAGCCTAATAAAATCTTTTCTTTGCTGTCTTTACTAAGAAAAGATAGAGGATTGTCTCTTCTTAGTGAGCGGCAAGAAGCGTGATAAAGTTTATATCTATCGTAAGTATCTAGATATTTTGGAAGATGGCGCAGAGCCATTTGGCATTCCTTGATTTGCTTTGATCTTTGTAATAATGGTACTTATGGCGTCTGCCTAATATATTGCACAGATTTTTTTAGCCATTCAGGCGCATTCAGCGCATGATTTATTTCTTCCTCTGTTAGCCAATAATACTCAGGAACCTCACGAGGGGAGGGGTTAATTGTCAAATCGGTCTTTTCAATTTTGCAGTGAAATATGGTATCAATCACAGGCACTTTAGCATTACTACTCCCAATAAAATTGTTGCTGACAATGTATTTTAAGTCATCTTTTAGGTCTAATCCCACTTCTTCTAGGATTTCTCTCTTAGCGGCGAACCTTAAAATATCCCCCTTATTTTGTTCATCTATTTCTTCAACTTTACCGCCAGGGAAAGCGAGTAAGCCTCCTGCATGCTTACCTTCAGGTCTTTTGATAATTAAAAACTTCCCCTCATGCTCTATAGCCACTTCTACTACATTTAAATAAAATTTCATTTTTTCCTTTTTCAATTATTTCCTTATAAACAAATAAGACTAAATAATCCTTTCATTCTCCAATCCAATTGTCACTTGAATTTTTCCCTATAGGCAAGGCGTAGGACGATTGTGTAATAAAATTGGAAGGAAATAATAAGAGAAATTCTTTGACAGCCACCCTACGCCAAGGCTTCGGGCGGCATCTCCCTACGCTAAAGCTTCGGGAGACAGGCTCCTAGCCCTAACGGCCTTCAGGTGGCCTGCCACCCGAAGCTCGCAGAGCGTAGGGTGGCGGAGGGAGAGGGATTGAGTCGCTACGCTCCTCGCGCCTGCGCAAGCTTAAAAGCTTGCTTGTCGTCGAACCCAAGTTTTTAACTTATCTCGTGTTCGAATTCTTATCTCACCGTTATTTCTAGAAAGGGGACAAGCCCCTCTCTAGAAATAATGGCGGAGGGAGAGGGATTCGAACCCTCGATACGCGATTAACGTATACACACTTTCCAGGCGTGCGCCTTCAACCACTCGGCCACCCCTCCAGGAGTAGTCCAAAACCTACCCTATCTAAGCGCGTTCCTCAAGATAAATTTTTAAATTTTTCTTCACAGAGCCCTCTTGACATAATAGTAAACTTGTATACATTAAACATGTATACAAAAAGGATTAATAGTATGTGGATAAGAAAGTACCAGAAGACATTTAAAAACATAAAGCGCAAAGACATATGGCGCATTTGGACAGATATCAACCTGTGGCCCACATGGCACGGTGATTTAGAGCATTGTAAATTGGAGGGGCGATTTGAAGTTGGAAATCATTTCTTTTTAAAACCAAAAAGAATGAAGGCTGTAAAAATTATGCTGACTGAAATCAACGAGGGCTACTCTTTTACAGATTGCACCACATTTTTGGGCGCAAAAATGTATGATACCCATGCAATGGAAGAGACCAAAGACGGATTGAAAATAACGAATACACTTGTCGTGACGGGTCCCCTTAAATGGCTCTGGATTAAACTTGTCGCTCAAAATGTTGCTGATACCATTCCAGAAGAAACGGAAGCTCTTATAAAACGTGCGAGAAATGTTGATGCATAATTTACCCTTTGGGTTTGATCGCCCCGAAGACAGTCCTGGTTTTTTGTTGTGGCAAACAACCATGATATGGCAGCGTCAAATTAAAAAAGCATTAGAGCCTTATGATATCTCTCATGCTCAATTTGTGATTATGGCAACCCTATTGTGGTTTGACGCTCATGATTATGATACGACGCAAGTCTCAATTGTGATGCAAACAAAGCTTGATAAAATGACGGTTTCAAAGTCCCTCAAGAGGCTTGTTTCTTTAGGATTCGTTAATCGAATAGAGCATCAAAGGGACACAAGAGCAAAGAACGTCACATTAACCGATAAGGGAAAAGAAATGGTGGGGACACTCGTGCCTATTGTTGAAGGGGTTGATGCAAAGTTTTTTGATCGCGTGTCTAAGGCAGATCAACAGCAATTAATCAAAATATTGAGCCAATTAACACAAGCATAGCCAGGCTGTTTTTTTTAAAGGCTGACAACAGATGTTAAAAGGATATATGTCTTATATACAAGGCACTAATAATATTAATGTCTTATAAAAAATACAAATTCCAAGGTCATTTATTTCTGAATGCCTATGCGTTTGAGGGGTATAAAGCGTCAGAATCAGCATGAATAAAATTCGTCGATCTTAAACTTTCCAAAAGGCGCAAACTTTGCTATGGTGGCGGAAGAAGACGTTAAATTTTCTGCCAAAATCTAAAAATAGTCTTCATAAAATGTTAAAACCTAAAGTGCCGTGGAAAAAAAACGATGATTACCATTTATTTGCCCGATAATAATTCAAGAACTCTGCCACAGGGATCAACGGGGATGGATCTTGCAAATAGTATTAGCAAAAGCCTTGCAAAAGAGGCGCTTGTTATCCGCATGAATGGGGATCTGAAGGATTTGTCTGAACCTCTTTTGGATCAAGCGCATGTTGAAATTATTATGCGGAGTCAACCCGAGGCTTTGGAGGTTATTCGTCACGATGTTGCGCACTTGCTTGCAGAGGCAGCAAAAGAATTGTATGGGGACGACTTGCAGGTAACAATTGGACCAGCGATTGATAAAGGGTTCTACTATGACTTTGCGCGCGAAAAACCCTTTACCCCAGAAGACTTGGAAACGCTGGAACAGCGCATGAAAGAAATTGTGGATCGGGATGAACAGATCCATCGTGAAGTTTGGGATCGGGATAAAGCGGTTGCCTTTTTCAAAAGCATCGGCGAACAGTATAAGGCAGAAATTATTAATGATCTGCCCGCGGGTGAACCTATTTCGCTTTACCGACAAGGAAATTTTTTGGATCTTTGTCGGGGACCTCATGCGCCGTCTACAAAACGGATTGGAAAGGCTTTTAAATTGCTAAAGCTTGCAGGCGCTTACTGGCGGGGGGATTCTAAAAATCCCATGCTGCAGCGGATTTATGGGACAGCCTGGACGAGTGAACAAGACCTAAACGATTATCTGTATCAGTTGGAAGAAGCTGAAAAGCGCGATCACCGTCGTTTGGGAAAGGACATGAACCTGTTCCACATCCAAGAAGAGGCCGTAGGCAGTATCTTTTGGCATCCTAAAGGATGGACCCTTTATAAAACATTGAAGAACTATATTAGCCATAAGCTTGATAAAGCAGGATATGTTGAAGTTAATACTCCAGAACTTGTGGACCGTAAGTTGTGGGAAGCCTCCGGTCACTGGGATAAATTTGGACAGAATATGTTTACCGTGCAAACGGATGAGGATAAAACACTCGCCGTAAAGCCGATGAATTGCCCTTGCCATGTTCAGATTTTTAAGCAAGGATCCAAAAGCTATCGGGACTTGCCTTTGCGTATGGCTGAATTTGGGACATGTCACCGAAATGAGCCCTCAGGGGCTCTTCACGGCCTTATGCGGGTACGCCGGTTTACTCAAGATGATGCCCATATTTTTTGTACGCCTGAGCAGATCAATGCGGAAACAAAATCTTTTTGTGATTTGCTTTTATCTGTATACAAAGACTTTGGATTTCAGGATGTTATGGTGAAATTTTCGGATCGACCGGATGTTCGAGCGGGGAGTGATGCTATTTGGGATAAAGCGGAAGGGGCGTTAAAGGCAGCCATTGAAGAAGCAGGAATTCCGTATAGTATGAATCCAGGTGAAGGTGCCTTTTATGGACCAAAGCTAGAGTTTGTATTGAAGGACACGCTGGGACGTGATTGGCAGTGTGGTACTTGGCAGGTGGATTTTGTTCTTCCAGAAAGATTAGATGCGACCTATATTGGCGAAGATGGGGAAAAGCATCGCCCTGTTATGCTCCATCGGGCGATTTTTGGATCGTTTGAACGCTTTATCGGGGTCTTAATTGAACACTACGCAGGAAAATTTCCCCTGTGGCTTTCACCAACGCAGGTTGTGGTTGCAACCATTACCAATGCGGCTGATGCGTATGCACAACAGGTCTTGGAAAAATTAAAGCAGGTCGGAATTCGTGCACAAATCGATTTGCGAAATGAAAAAATCTCTTATAAGATAAGGGAGCACAGTCTGGCAAAGATTCCCTACATTTTTGTCGTCGGGAAACAGGAAGCAGAACAAGAAACGGTTGCGGTGCGTATTTTTGGGCAAGATACCCAAAGGGTGGATGCTCTTTCTGTCGCGCTTTCAACCATTGTCAATGAAGCCAAGATGCCGGACGCTTAAATTTTTGTATAACAAATGAAGGAGATAGACCATTTCTAAAAACATACGGAACGAACGGCCCAAGATCGACGGGCCTAGGATTAATCAACAAATTCAAGTCGCTGAAGTAAGGCTTGTTGATGAAAATGGCGAAATGGTTGGGGTTGTAAAAATCCAGGAAGCTTTAAGACGCGCAGAAAGTGCCGGGCTTGATTTAATAGAAATTTCCCCCCAAGCGGAGCCGCCTGTTTGTAAAATTTTAGACAATGGAAAATATAAGTACGAGCAGCAAAAGAAAAAGAACGACGCTCGGAAAAATCAAAAAGTCATCGAAATCAAGGAAGTCAAATTCCGCCCTATGATTGGCGATCACGACTATGAAATCAAAGTCAAAAGCATCCGAAAATTTTTAGGGGAAGGCAACAAAGTTAAAGTGACCCTCCGGTACCGTGGCCGTGAAATGGCTCACAAAGAAATCGGGATGAAACTGTTCGAACGCATCCAGCTGGATGTTCAAGAGCTTGGTGTCGTGGATGGAAAGCCCGCGCTAGAAGGTCGTCAAGCCTTGATGATGCTTTCTTCCGCAAAAGGGTAATTCTGTTCCTTTGGGATGGGCTGACCTCTTGGCTTTTTTAGTAAAAGGGTGCTAAAGTCAAGGGAGTAGAATAAAAACCAATGAAAAACCGTATTTTTACCAATCTTCAGGGGAAAGATCCCGTTTCTTTTTTAGCCTCCACCAAGCGTGGGGATTGGGATCAGGTTAAAGATGTCTTGAAAAAAGGTCCCCAGGCAATTGTGGATGAAATTATTGCTTCTAACTTGCGGGGCAGGGGAGGAGCAGGGTTTCCAACGGGGAAAAAGTGGTCTTTTGTTGCAAAAGACACCGGTAACCCTACCTATCTTGTTATTAATGCTGATGAAAGCGAGCCGGGGACTTGTAAAGATCGGGCTTTGATTCGGCATGAGCCTCATAAAATTTTGGAGGGGATTTTATTATCTGCCTTTGCGATTGGGGCGCATACGGCCTATATTTACATTCGCGGTGAATTTCGGGAAGAAGCAGCTATTTTACAGCAAGCGCTAGAGGAAGCCTATGCGCATGGTTTCTTTGGAAAAAATCCCCCAAAAACGGCCTGGCCTTTAGAGGTTTATATGCACCAAGGCGCTGGGGCCTATATTTGCGGCGAAGAAAGCGCCTTACTTGAAAGCCTGGAGGGAAAGCGGGGTCTTCCGCGTCTTAAACCGCCTTTCCCAGCGGTTTCAGGTCTTTATGGATGTCCAACGGTTGTGAATAACGTAGAAACAATTGCAGTGATCCCAACCATCCTTCGGCGAGGGGCCGCCTGGTTTAAATCTTTGGGCACGGCCGAAAGTTCTGGAACAAAAATCTTTTGTTTGACGGGGCACGTCAATACCCCCTGTGTTGTGGAAGAGGAGCTTGGGATTCCCATGAAAGACTTGATTGAAAACCATGGCGGTGGGGTAAAAGGGGGGTGGGATAACTTGCAGGCTGTGATTCCAGGGGGGTCTTCGATGCCTCTTCTGCCCAAAGATATTTGCACCCAAGTCAGCATGGATTTTGAAAGCCTTTCTAAGGCCCAAAGTGGCCTTGGCACAGGGGCGCTCATTGTTATGGACCGATCAACAGATTTAGTCAAAATGACGGCACGTCTTGCGAAATTTTATATGCATGAAAGTTGTGGTCAATGTAGTCCTTGCCGTGAAGGAACGGGATGGATGTGGCGTGTCTTGGAACGTATGGCGGTGGGCAAAGCGGAAGTCAAAGAAATTGATGATCTTTTGTCAGTTTCTCATTACGTGGAAGGGTATACAATTTGTGCTTTTGGGGATGCAGCAGCCTGGCCAATCCAGGGTCTTATCCGCCATTTCCGTGGAGATATAGAGCGGCGCCTTCGTCAATATAGCAAAGTAGATATCTAAGCCTCGAGACAATCCCATATCTTAAGGATTAGGATATAGGATAGTCGAAGCAGTTTGTGCACTTTTGATCTTTTTCTATACTAAGTTTTATAGCCTCTATTGTTTGATTATAAGTATTATTTTTCCTAGCGAGAAAGCCCTTAAATGCAGCAATATTAGCTAAAATCTTTTGCTTATTTTCCAGAAATTCTTTTGTGGCAACAGTAAATTGTCTTCCATGGATGTGCAGTGTCATTTGAAGGTGTGCTTTAATTGGATGACCATTCGTAACTCCTCCTTTCCATCCTCTGACATAAAGAGGTCCATCTTTGGCATCGACAGTCCACATTGTTTCGTTTTTGTTATCGTTTGAATGCGCCTTTACGAAGCCTTCAACTTTGTCTAAATCTTTGTCCGAAGGTAGAAAATGCGACGTGAAATATTCTACAACGCTCGTAGAAGCCCTTAGTGTGGGGTTTGTTTGATCAATCGTTAGCGTCAATGTTGCAACCTTTTTCTTATCAATGGTCAATACGTATCCGGTTGATGTTCCATAAATATTAACAGTACTTCCAATAGTTGCTGTGCTGATCATCAAAAAAGTCGCGATTACAAATGTGTAGAAAGTCTGTTTCATTGTTTTGCCTCTGTTTCTGTCCTTTAATCTTCGACGATAATTTCCTTTACCGTTTTTTTGAAGAATTGTAGTTATATATATTAATTATATGTATACTATGCATCAAACACAACCAAAAAAACACGATGGAAAAATCGTCAAAAATGGAACAAAATAAGAATGGCGCGAGACCTCAATAAAACAAAAAAAATCACTCTAAACGACCATGAATACAAAGTCCAAGACGGTCAAACCATCCTCGATGTTTGCCAAGAACAAGGGATTGAAATCCCCGTTTTTTGTGCCCATAAAAGGCTTTCTGTTGCTGGAAATTGCCGAATGTGTCTGGTGGAAGTTGAAGGGTGCGGAAAATTAGTTGCCTCCTGTGCGATGCCCGTTCATGACGGGATGGTGGTGCACACAAATACGCCCAAGGTAAAAGAGTCTCGTGAGGGGACGCTTGAACTGCTGCTTGCTAATCATCCACTCGATTGCCCTGTCTGTGATCAGGGGGGGATGTGCGATCTTCAGGATATCACGATGGCGTATGGTGTTTCCAAAAGTCGGTTTTTAGAAAACAAGCGCATAGTGCCTGATAAATACATGGGGCCGCTTATTCAAACGGTGATGACGCGGTGTATTCATTGTACACGGTGTGTGCGCTTTGCAACCGAAGTTGCAGGCGTTGAGGAACTTGGGGTCATTGGGCGCGGTGAAACCATGGAAATTACCACCTATTTAGATAAAGCCATGACATCCGAACTGTCTGGTAATGTGATTGACCTTTGTCCCGTCGGGGCTTTGAATGCGAAACCATCACACTGTAAAAGTCGTCCGTGGGAACTGAAAAAAACCGAAAGCATTGATGTTCAAGATGCTGTTGGGGCTGCAACACTTGCGTATTCAAAAGGAAGCGAAATTATTCGCATTTTGCCTCGTGAAAATCCAGAAATTAATGAAGAATGGCTGACAGACAAAGGTCGCTTTTCCTATGATGGGTTAAAATATCAACGCCTTGATAAACCCTATGTTCGAAAAGGCGGACGATTGGTTCCTGTTTCTTGGGCAGAGGCACTTATGGTGGTATCGGACAAAATAAAATCCCTGCAATCAGACGAGATAGCCGCTCTTTCCGGGGGATTGGTCGAGATTGAAAGTCTTTTTGCCCTAAGACAGCTTTTGGATTCCTTGGGTGTTGATCACCGAGATTCAAGGGAAAAGAATGTCTTTTTGCCCTATAGTGCACGGGGGGATTATCTGTGCAATACGCCCCTTGTTGCACTCGAAAAGGCTGATGCCGTTTTGTTGATTGGAACAAATCCACAGCAAGAGGCGCCCCTTTTGAACATAAGACTCCGTCGGGCTGTTAAGAAAGGCGCTGTTGTCGGTCTTGTGGGCGCTGCCCATGATTTAGGGTATGCCTATACGCATTTGTCTCAGAAGGCGACAGTTTTAAATAAAATTCTATCGGGCGACCATTCTATGGCGGATACCCTTAAAGAGGCAAAAAATCCTGTGGTTCTTGTTGGCATTGATGCCCTTCGTAGTGAAGAGGGGGAGTCGATCTATCGGACAGCGAGAGGGATTGCGGAGGCGTATGGAACGGTTTTAAATATTCTTCACAAAACAACAGGGTGTATTAATGGTTTAGAAGTTGGTTTTACGCCCAAAGGAAAAGGGAAAAACACCGCAGAGATTTTAAAGGCAGCCATTAAAGGCGACATAAAACTTTTGTATCTTTTAGGGCGTGATGATCTGCTTCGTGCAGATGTTGGGGATGCGTTTGTTGTTTATCAAGGTCACCACGGTGATCAAGGCGCTCAAATGGCGGATGTGATCTTGCCCGGGGGTGCCTATACCGAAAAACAGGGGCTCTACGTTAATGTAGAGGGGCGCATCCAAGAAACACAAATTGTAACGCCTCTTTTAGGGGGAGCAAAAGAAGATTGGCGTATTATTCGGGCCCTTTCAGACCATGTAGGTCAAGCGCTTCCCTATAATACGCGGGATGAATTGCTCAAGGTGCTCAACGAAGATTTCCCATTCTTTAAGCAGTATGGGGTTTTATCAAAAAATACCCTTAGTACCTTTAAAGGACCTCTCGAGATTCGTCGTGGGCTTTTAGAGACAACCGTAACGCCCTATTATCTTCAAGACGTTATTGGAAGAGCGTCTCCCACTATGGCGGCTTGTGTTAAAGAAATTTTGTGCGCGAAAGTCTAGGGTGACTTTAGCGCTGACAAGATCTTCTCTTCAAGAGCCAGAAATCCAAAGATAGGGTGCTTGGGCCATATAAAGTAATAGCACTTAGGATCAGCATCCAGAAATAGTGCTCGTGGAAAGCCGGATAGGTTAAATGAATGCACACAGAAAAAAGGGTAAGTCCTGCTGCGGCAACGCGCGTTCCAAGGCCTAAAAACAAAAGGACGGGGGCGATAAGCTCAAGCGCTGTTGCGCTGTAAGCCATAAAGGTAGGCATAAAATTGATACCGTATTCTTGTTTGAACAGCCAAAGCGTTCCTTCCCAATCATCAATTTTAGTAAGGCCTGATTTGAAAAAAATTCGAGCCATATAAAATCGAGCTAAAATATCCCAAAGGGGAATTAAAGGTTTTGTAATCCGTTCAACATACGAACATAAAATCATAAGGGGCCTCCTTCAAAAATCCCATGAATTACATAATAAGAAAGTTTTGTTGAAAAGTCAAAAGAAGCAGAAATTTGGGTAGCATTTTCTAAACTTTTTGCAAAAGAACAATGATTTTTAAGGCCGTTCAAAAAAGCCCATTCTGCCCCATCAACGGGTTTAAAAACAGAGACAAATCCATCAATATGCAATAGAAATTTTGTAGGGTTTTCTGGATATTCTTGAGGGGATGTTTCTAAGGTATGCCAGTAATCTTGAAAGGCATACTCGCTTTGGACTAATAAAACAGTGGGCTGTAATTTTAGAAAAATCGTATCAGGATCTTTTGTGGCGAGGTATTGGATTTCTTCCGTCTTTAATAGGGGGGGTGAATTTATCAGCAAAATAGACCTTAAAGCATTTTCAAAATGACAAACAGCTTTGATAAAATTATTAGTGTTTTTATCCTTCAAAAAATCTGCAAAAGGGGTCGCAAATGCTTCTAGATTTGATTCTGTTGGGGGATGGTAAGCGATAAAATTATTGGCTATTTCTTTAAAGGATCTAGGGCCTAAAAGAGCTTTTGTTTTTGGGAAACTAAGTTCTAAAAACTCTAGAAGACTTCGGTATGTGTTGCGTTGATAAATAGACAACCGTGCGCCTACCTCTAGGCCGTTTTCTTCAATTGGTAGAGGAGAAAAATCCGTTCCGTGAAGGATTGTTTCTGTGAAATCTTTTTGAAGTTTTTTTAGGGTCATGGGATTTATGATATCAAAGGCTTTTAATAGGTCAAAGTTAAAAAACAGGCCTTTTTGTTTTTTCGGCTTTAAGATGATAAGGTTTTGGTTAAAAACTTTTACCATGCAATTTCGTACTCTGCGTCCGAATAGGAGTGGTAAAAATAGGCAAAAACTGCTTTACACCAATCAATTTCGGATTTAAGATACGAATATGACTGGTTTAGAAAGAAATATAAAACATAAGGCAAAGCAATACTTGGATCTATTTCCAGCAATTGCACTCATTGGGGCGGGTCAGGTAGGAAAAACCAGATTGGCCAAAAGTTTGTGTCCTGACTGGAAATATATTGATCTTGAAAATCCCGATGACTACGATAGAGTCGTATCAAATCCTGCCTTTTTCTTTCAACAATACCCAAAAAACCTGATTATTGATGAAGCACAACTTTATCCAGAAATATTTGAAATTTTATGCGATGTTATTGATAGTCGGCGTCAAGAAAAAGGACGCTTTATTTTAACAGGATCTAGTAGTCCAGAATTGCTTTCAAATATTTCAGAAACTTTGGCAGGACGTATTGGTATTCTTGAGCTTGGCACTCTAAAAACCAATGAACTATACGAAAAACCTTTAAGCCTTTTCTATGACTTGTTTACAGGAAAATTAGATTCAAAAAAAATTCCAAGTGGTCCACCGCCTTTATCTTTAGAACAAATACAATCACATTGGCTGAAAGGGGGATACCCTGAACCCCGACTTGAAACACATTCTCTTTTTTATTCTCAGTGGATGGAAAACTATCGTAACACTTATATTAATCGGGATATTGCAGCATTATTTCCACGGTTGAATAAAATTGCTTATAGACGCTTTCTAACGATCCTTTCAAAACTGTCGGGGACAATTATTAACAAAAATGATGTTGCAAGGGCGCTAGAGGTTACGGAAGGAACGGTTAGAGAGTACATTTCAATTGCGGAAGGAACATTTTTGTGGCGCTCTCTTCCTAGTTTTGAGAGAAATATTGTTAAATCTATTATCAAAATGCCAAAAGGATACATTCGTGATGCAGGACTATTGCATCATTTGACACAAATAAATTCGTTAGAAGACTTGCTTGAAAGTCCCTTAATAGGGATTTCCTTTGAGTCCTTTGTTATTGAAGAAATTTTGAAAGGGCTAGAGGCTACGTTTGTGACAAATTGGCATCCTTATTACTATCGTACAAGGAACGGGGCTGAAATAGACCTTGTTCTGGAGGGGCCATTTGGTGTGTTGCCTATTGAAATCAAGTATGGTTCTTCTGTCCGCGTCAAACAGCTTAAAGCGCTTAGTGATTTTATCAATGAGCACGCCTTGCCTTTTGGTATAGTTTTTAACCAAAGTACATCAATCGAGTGGATCACGCCTCATATCGTTCAAATTCCTGTTGGATGGATTTAAGATTATTAAAAGAAATGCAATCTGATTTACAGCAAAATTTAACCAAAGGACTTATAGGCTCGAAGCTTTCCTTAGAGGCCTCTGTTCATTTATTTTCTGAATTTCTAAAAGAACGTCCTTTAGGTGATAAAGCACTTCCCGTGTTTTTGGTTTCCAACCGAGACCAACTGGAGCGTACGAAGACGCTTTTAGAATTTTTCAAACCAAAAGAATATAACATATTGGTTTTTTCCCCTTGGGATTGTCTTCCTTATGATCGGATCAGTCCTAGTAAACAGGTGATGTCAGAGCGTCTTCATACCCTTATAACCCTTTCGTCTTTAGAGAAAAAGCCTTATTGTTTGATCACAACGGTTGGGGCACTTTTGCAAAAGCTTCCGCCTCCGTCCACGTTTCAAAATCGTTTTTTGGATTTAAAAGTTGGCCACAAAACATCTCTAACAACCCTTCAGACTTTTTTTCAAGAGAATGGGTATGAGCGAACAGAAATTGTCACAGCGGCTGGAACTTATGCTGTGCGAGGGGGGATTGTGGATGTATTTCCCCCGGGGTCTGAAACCCCCGTTCGCCTTGATTTTTTTGGGGATGAACTAGAGGAGATGAAGTCCTTTGACCCTGAAACACAGAGGACTCTTGAGAATCGGTCGATGGTAAAGCTTTTGCCAACAACAGAAGTGTTTTTAACAAAGACAAGTCAGGAATTTTTTCGAGAACAGTATCGTAAGAATTTTGGGGTGGAATCGACTAAGGACCCTTTGTATGAGGCGATTGCCTCTAAGAGACCTTTTCCAGGCCAAGAGCATTGGCTGCCCTATTTTTATCCCACAACAACAGATCTTTTAACTTATACAGGTCCTGTAACAATTTTTATGCCCTTGGATGCCCCAAAGATCGCAAAAGCTTACGAAGATCAGGTGAGGGACCATTTTCAGGCACGCCTGGTATCGCAGCCGGCTCTGCAAGGGGGCGCTTCTTATCGGCCGGTTCCTCCGGCGGATTTTTATTATGATTGGGATACTTTAAAGACGCGAATGGGGGAGGGTATACACTTGATGTATACTTCTTTAAATCATCCAGACGGGGTCGATAAGGGATATTCTTTGCCCGTTGATCTCTACCACCTTCCAAAGGACAAAACACGGGATCAGGTTCTAGCGGCGTATTTAAAATCTACAAAGAAGCCTGTGGTTATTATGACAGAATCTTCGGGATATTTTTCAACCATTCAGGATTATATAACCCATCACACAGGAATGAACGTTCAAGAAATTGTAAGGTGCCCCGATATTAAATCTTCAAGGGGCGTTTTTCTAAGTAAAGGTTTTGTGAGCGAGGGGTTCCAAACAGAAGATTTGGAAGTTATCTCGGGTGACTATGTTTTAGGAAGGTCGCTTCAAGCGCATCCTCATCAGCGACGCAAAAAAGGCGCTGCTCTTTTTGAAATTATGAATTTTCAGCCAGGGGAGCTTTTGGTTCATCGTGACTATGGGGTAGGAAAATACCAAGGGCTTCACGCATTGACAATTAATGGTACAACTCACGATTGCTTAAAGATGGAATATGATCAGGGGGATGTTCTGTACGTCCCCGTTGAAAATATGGATGTCCTTTCTTTTTATGGCACATCTGGCGATAGCGTTGTTTTGGATAGACTTGGTGGCGGACATTGGGAAGTCAAAAAAGCGCGTGCCCAAAAGCGCATTCAAGAAATTGCGGAACGGCTTATTCTTCTTGCGGCAGAACGTCAACAAAAAACAAGTCATCCCTTTTTAATTGATCAAGAGGCCTATCAAACATTTTGCCGTGGATTCCCTTACGTGGAAACAGAGGATCAATTTCAAGCAATCCAAGAAATACTTCGGGATCTTGGGCTTGGTAAACCTATGGATCGCCTCCTTTGCGGGGATGTTGGTTTTGGAAAAACAGAAGTGGCTTTAAGAGCGGCTTTTGTGGTTGCGCAATCCGGCTATCAAGTGGCCGTTATTAGTCCAACCACTATTCTATGTGCCCAGCACACCCAAACCTTCAAGCGACGATTCGCCCATTTTCCGCTTCGAATTGAAAGTCTGTCTCGGGTTCAAAAACCCTCTGCTACTAAGGATGTTTATGAAGGGCTTAAAAGTGGAGCAGTATCGATCGTGATTGGAACACACGCACTCCTGTCTTCAAAAATTTCTTTTAAAAATCTAGGTCTTGTCATTGTGGATGAAGAGCAACATTTTGGGGTTAAGCAAAAAGAATATCTTAAAAACCTTGTCAAAGAAGTTCATGTTCTATCCATGAGCGCGACCCCCATCCCCAGAAGTCTTCAAATGGCGATTTCAGGGATTCGTGATCTCAGTATTATTGCAACACCTCCGGTTGATCGTCTCAGTGTTCATACCTACGTTATGCCTTACGATCATGTGACAGTCCGAGAGGCAGTTTTGCGAGAATTCCATCGAGGGGGGCAAGTGTTTTATGTCTGTCCCAGGGTTGCGGATTTGCAAGGAATTTATGATTCGTTAACAAAATTAGTCCCAGAGGTCAAAATAGCTCTTGCCCATGGGGGCATGAATCCGGATGCGTTGACCCAAACAATGGAAGCTTTTGAAAACCATGGCTTTGATGTCTTAGTTGCAACCAACATTGTGGAATCTGGTCTTGATATTCCCAACGCCAATACTCTTATCGTTCATCGCTCTGATCTTTTTGGGTTGTCACAGCTCTACCAGCTTCGGGGTCGGGTTGGGCGGTCAAAGGTTAGGGGATATGCCTATTTTACCTTTACCGCTGATAAAATTCTGACCGATAATGCCCTGAAGCGGTTAGAGGTCATTCAAAGTCTGGAGGGCCTTGGGGGTGGATTTTCTCTTGCCAGTCGGGATATGGATATTCGGGGTATGGGAAATTTGGTAGGGGAAGAACAATCAGGTCACATTAAAGATGTAGGGGTGTCGCTCTATCATCATATGTTGGAAGAAGCACTTTTGACGCATCAAGGGAAAGGGAGTGCTCAAAAAACTGAGCCATCTTGGGTTCCGCAAATTCATGTTCCCCTTGATGTTTTTATTCCGGAACGCTATATCAGTGACCTTAATTTAAGACTTAGTTTTTATCGGCGCCTTTCTGATATTGGCACAAAAATCGATGCCGAAGATTTAAAAGCCGAAATGATAGATCGTTTTGGACATCTTCCACCAGAGGTTTTAAATCTTTTTAAAATTGTTCATTTGAAAAATCTATGCAAAATTCTTCATCTTGAAAAAATTGAAGTTGGTCCTAAGGGCATCTTAGTTACATTCTACAAAAATGAGTGTCCTTATTTTGAGAGGCTCTTTTCTTGGATTAACACGCACGGTGGGACTTTGCGCGTTAGGCCTGATAACAAAATGGTTATTATGAAAGCCTGGAAAACCACACTTGATCAGGTAGATGGATTGATCCACCTCTTTCGCAATTTACGAGACTGTCTCGTGTGACATGACCCCATGCACAAGGAACCTGCGGATATTTTTACTCGTGAAAACTTACAACAGATTGTTGGGAAAAGCCTTTGACCTAACGATCTGCTCTATGATTTACCAGATGTGCTATAGATTTAATTTGGGGGAAAGCGTGGTGCCGAATGAGAGACTCGAACTCCCGACCCACTGATTACAAATCAGTTGCTCTACCAACTGAGCTAATCCGGCACTACATAAATACTGATATACAATGTTTTTAAAAGGACGCCAAGAGATTTTTTTATGAAAATTCAATAATTTTAATAAGGCAAGATCTTCCACTTAATCTGTTTCTGGCGTTTGTCGAACTACCAGAAGCCAAGAAATCATGGAAAGTTGAACTATTCACCCAAAATTCTTAAGACTTTGGATCTCTGTCATAGAAAGCCCTGTGTCCTCTATGATTTCATCAATTGGACGATTCCGTTTAAGCATTTTAAGAGCGATTTCTTTGGATTTTTTGATCTCACCCTCAGCCCTTCCCTCAACTCTTCCCTCAGCTTTGCCTTTATCGACTAGCTTTTCACGAATCGCCTTTTCGGAAGAGCGTTTCATATCTACACCATCATAGGTCCTAATTTCTTCTTCCGTCCAAGAATACCGGTCAAGTTCGTGGTATGCCCTCTCCATAATCCGATCATCCCCGATGATGTTGGTCAGGTCACCTTGGCTGGTCTCTGGGGCAGACTTAAAAAAATGCGCCCACTTTTCTATCATGTTGTTTAAATCAT